>DATABW010000249.1:0-2737 GCA_036259375.1 Woeseiaceae bacterium | reverse complement strand
GTGATGGCAAAGCGCCGCGACTCGAAATACCTCAGCCGCACACGCTCACCCGATTGGCTGAAGCTCCGGCTCGGACTGGCGCAGGAGTTCGTCATCGGCGGTTACAAACTGTCGGACAAGCGCGGCCGTCCGTTCTCCTCGTTGCTGCTCGGCGTCTTCGAGGGTGACGAGTTCGTGTACCGTGGCAAGGTGGGAACGGGCTACTCCGAGGCGGTGATGTACGACCTCGCCGCGAAACTGAAGAAACTCCACCGGAAGACCTCGCCTTTCGATCGCATGAGCAACGCGGCCGCGCGGAAGGCCGTCTGGGTCGCGCCGGAGCTGGTGGCGGAGATCGACTACAGCGAACTGACCGAGGGCGGCCACATACGTCACGGTTCGTTCATCGGGCTGCGCGAGGACAAGCAGCCGACGGAGGTCACGATGGAGAAAGCCGGCAGTCCGCCGCCGGCGCTCGGCAACGAGCTGCACGGCGTGCGCCTCACGAATGCGGATCGAATCCTGTATCGCGAACAGGGCGTCACGAAGGCGGATCTCGTGCGCTACTACGACACGATCGCGAAGCGGATGCTGCCGCTGATGGAACGGCATCCGCTGTCGCTGGTCCGCTGCCCCAAAGGCACCGGAGAAAAATGCTTCTTCCAGAAGCACGCGAGCGACGGCTTTCCCGAAGCGCTGAAGGAAGTGCCTATCCGGGAGAGCTCCGGCGGCAAAGAGGATTACCTGTACGTCGACGGTGTGGCGGGGCTTATTGCGGGCGTGCAGATGGGCACCCTGGAGTTCCACATCTGGGGCTCGCGGATCGACAAGCTGGAAAAACCCGATCGCGTGGTCTTCGACCTGGATCCCGACGAGGAACTCGACTTCGAAGTCGTAAAGCTGGCCTCGATGGTGGTGCGCGACCGGCTCGAGAAGCTCGGGCTCGAAACCCTGCCGCTCGTGACCGGCGGCAAGGGTATTCACGTCGTGGCGCCGCTGCGCCGCAGCGCGGACTGGGCGCGCATCAAGTCTTTTACGAAAGGGGTTGCCGTCACGATGGCCGAAGAGCATCCCGACGTCTTCACCGCGACGATGTCCAAGAGCCGGCGGCACGGCAAGATCTTTCTCGACTGGCTACGCAACGAGCGGGGATCGACCGCTATCGCGCCGTATTCGACCCGCGCCAAAAAGGGCGCTCCCGTCGCGATGCCGGTGAGCTGGAAAGAACTGCGGGAACTGGAGGCGGCCAACTCCTTCGGCATCGACGAGGCCGTCAGCCGCCTCGCCCGCCCCGACCCCTGGGCCGCTTACGACGATATCCGCCAGTCCATCACCAAAAAAATGCAGGACGCGGTCGCCTAGGTTGAGGCTGGTGCCGGACTTGCATTATTGCCTTTTGGCCAGATTCGGAGGCGCTACGCCAACTGCTCGCGATGACCAAAAGGCAAATAATGCAAGTCCGGCACCTGGTCAGTCTTTCCGCTTCCAGTCGCCGTTCGATTTCTCGTATTCCTGCTTCACGGCGGACCAGGCCACCTTGTGGGCCGTCTCTTCCCGCGACGCGTCGCCGCGGCGTTCGTCCGGATCTTTGTACTGGTCCCACGCGCTGTTGAAGGCTTCCCGATAAATCTCCTGCGCGTGCTTGGGCAGGTTGTCTTTCACGTTGTCGGGAAGCTCGGCGTTGCTGTGGTACGGCATGGTCATCTCCTTGAAAGAACTCACGATCTAACGTAACCCGCTTTCCCACGCATGCAAGTGGCGTTCCATGCCGTAGTGGCACGGGGCTTGCTGCAGCGAGCGCTACATTCACTACACAACGGGAGTACAGGTTATGGCCCAGCAGCAGTCGCTCAAGCAGAAGTCCATTGCCATTCTTGCCACGGATGGCGTCGAGCAGGTCGAACTGACAAAGCCATGGGAGGCGTTCAGGGCGGCCGGCGCCGAAACGCACCTGGTATCGCTGAAATCCGGCCGTATCCGGGCGTTCAATCACCTGGACAAAGGCGACAGTTTTTCCGTGGACCGGACGGTCGAGAACGTCGACGCGTCGCAGTACGACGGGCTCTTCCTGCCCGGCGGCGTCGCCAATCCGGATGCGCTGCGGCTCGACGAGCAGGCGGTCGCATTCGTGCGGGACTTCTTCGCCCAGCACAAGCCGGTCGCTGCAATCTGCCACGCGCCCTGGATGCTGGTGGAAGCCGGCGTAGTCGACGGCCGCACACTGACGTCCTGGCCAAGTCTGAAGACGGACATCGAGAACGCAGGCGGACGTTGGGTGAATGAGGAAGTCTGCGTCGATAGCGGGCTCGTCACCAGCCGCAAGCCGGACGACCTGGAAGCCTTCTGCGCAAAGGCGGTGGAGGAATTCGCCGAAGGCAGTCACTCGCAACAGGTCGCGTAGTCGGCGATGTTCCGCCGGGGCGGCGGCCGGAGGTCACTTCTCCGGTCGCCCGTTTGCGCGCGCGCGTCCCGACTTGCGGTCCAGGAAGAGATACCGGGCGACACGCAGCAGTATCAGCGTCAGCAGCGTAATCAGCACGGTGACGATGATTTGCCGCAGCGCGACCGAGACCCCGATGGCGGCGACCAGCAGGAGCGATGCTGCGGTCGTCAGGCCTTCCACGTGCTCGTCGGCCCCGCGACGGCGAAAGATCGTGCCCGCGCCGAGAAACGCGGTGCCGGTGACGACTGCCTCGACAATACGGATGGGATCCGCACGCAGGACGCCCGGCGGTGAGTCGGCGACGAAATGCGCAAC
>DATABW010000248.1:0-4180 GCA_036259375.1 Woeseiaceae bacterium | reverse complement strand
GGCGTCGTCAATGCATCGCTGATGCGGTAGTCCAGGAGACCAGGCCCAAGCGTGCACGCTATGCCGACGTAGCCCGCCTGAACGGGGGCAACGCGCGCCGCGAGCACCTCGGGCCGGGTGCCCACGAAAAGCCCGCTGCTGTCGACGAGGAGGTCGAGCCGATCGGCTCGTATCCGGCGAATCAAATTTTCCGTAGTGGAGGCAGATACGTCCACAAATGCATCGGAGGCAGACACAAGGTCGGCGCGTATGCCGCTTCCGTCGTCAGCATTGAGTGCGTAAGCAAAGAACTCAAACTTCCCACGGTCCCGATCCAGAAATAGCCGGCGCAAGAGCCAAGCGCCCGGATGCAGTCGGAACTCGGGCGAGAGGAACCCTATTCGCATGCGGTCGCCCGGAAGGCTTGCTTCCAGTCTCGACTCGATGCGGCCGGTTAGGCGCGCGGCGCGACGAGCGACCGCCTCGCCCACAACTTTCAGTTCGGCTGGCGCGAGAGGCAGAGCGAGCATGCGAAAGAGAATGCCAGGGTCTGCCAGCTTCTCGGCCATCCCGCCCTCCAGCATGGCCCGTATGGCCTTCAGGACGTCGGCCCGGTCTGCCCAGGCGCACACGTCCTGGCGTTGGAGCGCGCGGTCGACATACAGGACGCGAGGATCGAGATCCTCGGCGCGCCGCGGCCCGTTGGCCAGGGCGAAAAGGGCGTCACCCGCAACCTCGGCAGCCCGCTGCAAGGAAAGCGACGCCTGGTCGAACCGGCGTAGAGAAGATAGCGCGAGAAGGTTGTCCAGCCAGGCCCTGGCATTCGTGGGCTCGATCGCCAAGGCCTTTTCCGACGCCTGCAGCGCATCTTCATCACGATGCAGCGCAAACAGCGCGCGGGCGCGCAATGTTTGAATTTCGGCGTTGTCATGCGTCGGGAGCAAAGCGTTGAAATCCTCGAGTCCGAGTGCCGGCTCGCCGGCGGCCAGGTGCATAGCGCCGCGGCTCAGCCTCGCCGCATACTGAGTGGGATCGGCTTCAATCGCCTTTCCGAAGAAGGCAAGCGCTTCGACGGTCGCACCCCGCTGCTGCAGAAGGATGCCGAGATTGCAGAGTGCCCGGGCATGGGCGGGGTGTTGTGCGACGAGCGTTCGAAGCTCTTCCTCGGCTTGGGAGGTTTCGCCCAGCTCCGCAAGAACGGCGGCGCGTGCGCAGCGTGCCTCGGCTGTTTGAGGTCGCTGTTCAGCCGCCCTGCTAAAGGAAGACGCAGCCTCCTTCAGTTGCCCAAGCGCATGCTGGGCGGCGCCGAGATAAAACCAGGCAGCGCCCCCTGCGCTTTCCGAAATGCATTTTCGGAAGTACTGACTCGCGGCATAAAGCTGCCGCGTGCGAAGGAGCGCTAAACCCGGCCGAAGTCTGGGGTCCGACTCATGCCATTGCTCGCCGTCCGCGGGCACCTTATTTCTTGATGAAGGCCGCCGTTCCGATCGTATTTCCGCGTCCGAAGTCGGTGATCAGGTAGGACAGTCCAGCACGCGCGGCCATAGCGCCGGCAAAAAAACCCGAAATATCCGTAGAGCAACTGGAAAAGCACCCCGTCGTGGCGAGATTGCTCGCCGAGAAACCCGAGCCGGATATCGGTATTGCCCGTCCGCTGACCGTATAGATGTTCTGCGACATGCCGATCTTAAGGTCCACATCGACCTGCGTGGTTCCAAAACGGGCCGTCAGCATGCCGCCCTCCAGTTTGCCTACCTCGCCGAAATCGGAGGTTGCCGAGGTGCCGCCGAGCAGCGCATAACTCGCGGTCACATTGCCCGCTTGCAACGCAAGAATGTCGGCGGAGGGAGTAGGCAGGCCAACGACGTAATGCACGCTGTCATTACCGGACAGAGTGAGCGGTTCACCCGTCAGCGTTCCATTGACCCACCTGCCCCACGCGATCACCCCATCGTTGCTCGCGTCGACCACCGAAGCGGTCCCTCTACCGATTGTAGTGCCTCGACCGCCCTCGAAGGATGCAAGGTGTCCTTCGCTGTCCAGCGTTGCTGTCACGGCGGTCGTCGCAGTCGCGTCAAAGCAAGAGTCACCACAGCTATCGAAGGCGAGGGCCAAGCTATACGTGTTCGTGCCGGTGAGGAGCGCCGCGGTTTGGCTTTCCTGAACAGGATTTACCGGCGGCGCGATTTGCTCCTGCGATTCCTGAGTGCCGCTTGCGGCGGTCGGCGGAAGGAAAGGACGCTCCTCGGTGCGCTGAGGTTCCTGCTTAGGATCTTGAACGAAGCCGCCTTGTCCACTTCCGAGCACCAGCGTGCCGCCTTCATTTTCCACGGAGATGGAGCCGCCGGCGCAGAACACTTCGACCGAGTTGGTGTAGCGCACGGCGTATTCGGTACCGCGAATGCCGATGGTGGCGACTGCGGTGCGTAGGCGGTAGTTCTGCCGGTTCGCGCGGCCGATGAGCCCCGTGATGGTGCGCATGCCACCCTTGAGCAGGTTCATCACGATGCCGTCCTTGCCGCCCCCGTTCTCGGCAAACCTGAACTCGTCCACCTTGAAGCTGGTTTCGGGTTGCAGGGACATGAACGCCCCGTCCACGAAGCGAAGCTGCGCGCGGCCCTGCTGCGTGTTCACGGTATCGCCGACTTCGATCTCGGACCCGCGGCTTAGTGCGCGGCTGCGGCCGTCGGGGCGCACGGCGGTGACGTTGCCTACGGCGAAGTCCACGCGCGCAACACCCGCTGCGTAGCCGAAGCCGGGAAAGCAGGCCGCCACCGCTAATGCCACGGCGCTGCGCTGATAAAAGTTGCTCGGCATACCAGTGACTCCCTAGCTCACGTCAACGGAAATCGTAGCGCAGCGACACGGCGAAGATGCCGCGCTGGTAGTCGTTCACCACAATGTTTGACGCCGAATCCACGAAGGTCAGGGCGGCAATCGCGGTCCAGTTGCGGTCGATCAGGTAGTTGGCCGCGAAGCGCAGCTGGGCCTCCTTGTCGTGCCGTTCTTCCAAAAATAAGGGGTCGGTGCCACCGTATTCGCGGTTCTCGTAGGACGCGGTCGCCGACAGGATGAACTGCGAGCCGAAGCCGAGCTGGCCGCCAAGACGTACGCCCCACAGGTCGTGACCAAAGTGCGGCACATTGTCCTCGCGTGGCTCCTCGCGGCCGCCGTAGATTCCAGCGAAGGCTGCGCTCAGGCCACCGTACGAGTGCGCCCAGGCGCCGCCAATCACCGTGCGGTCGGCGTCGCGGATTTCCTGGTCCGGATAGGTCAACCGGGCGTACTGGAGGTAAACGGTAGCTTGGTCACGGCGAGTGAAGTTTCGGCGCCATTGCGCGACGCCGCCGGCGGCATTTCGAAATTGCTCGCCGTCCACCGCGTAGCTCTGCAGCTGCGCCGCGACTGTGAACTCGTTCACGTCGTCGACTCTGGTCACCCCGGCGCTGCCATTGAGCGTGCCCGTATTGAACTCGTCATGGTCGGCATTGAAGCGCTGGTCGAACGTGGCGTTCCCGAGGACTGACCAGGTGTTGTCGAGCGCGTAGCGTCCGAAGAGGCCGCCTGCCAGCGTAATGAACTCGTCTTTTTGCTTTTGCGCCGAAGGGGCCAAATTGAACTGCAGGCCGGGGAACAGCGGAATGGCGAAGCTTGAGCTCGATGTTGCGGAATTCGCGTTGCTGTCGATGCCGATGCCGGCCTCAAGAAAGGCCGTGAGGCCCGAGCGCCGGGAGCGCTCGCGAGCGTCGAGGGCGTTGAGGAACTGGTCGATGGTGACGGCCACGGCTTCCGGCGGGCGGTTGCGGCGCACAGACTCGAACTCCTGCCGCGCGGCCTTGTTCTCGCCCATGAGGAAGTAGGCGCGGGCGATCTCGGCGCGCGCCTGGGGATGCTCGGGCCGTACCGCGAGCACCCGCTCCAGTGCGAACACGCCGCGGGTATATTGCGCGGCGTCGATGGCCGCCAGGCCGAGGAGGTAGTCGTACTCGACGTCGCCGGCGCGCTGCTGCTCTAGCGGCGCGAGCAGCTCGTAGGCGGTCCTACCCTGGTTTGCCTGGATCAGCGCGCGCGCCCGGTCCAGGGCGGCGTCCTGCGGCAGCGCGTTGCTGCTGACCGATACGCTACTTACGAATAGGAAGACTGCGAGAAGCCCGACCCGCCATCGACACTGCATCCGGATCCCCCCCTTAGGGACCGGCGG
>DATABW010000247.1:0-7437 GCA_036259375.1 Woeseiaceae bacterium | reverse complement strand
GCCCGACGCGTCGGGCGATGAGATCTACAACGGCGCGATGGACAATGCCTCGGGCGTGGCGCAGATCCTGGCAATCGCGAAAGCCATCCAGGCGCTGCCGGAACCACCGCGGCGCTCCATACTCATGGCATTCGTCGGCGCGGAGGAACAGGGGCTGCTCGGTTCGAAGTACTACGCCGAAAACCCGACGTTCCCGGCAGGGAAGATCGCGGCCAACCTGAACTACGACGGCGGCAATATCTGGGGGCACACCCATGACGTGACCTACATCGGCCTCGGCAAATCGACGATCGACCAGATCGTGGAGTCGATCGCGGCGGAGCAGGGCCGGGTCGTGAAGCCGGACCAGTTCGCCGATCGCGGTTACTTCTACCGCTCCGACCAGTTCAGCTTCGCGAAGATCGGCGTGCCGGCGATGTACCTCGATACCGGCACCGACTTCGTCGATCGTCCGGAGGGCTGGGGCGAGGAACAGGTCAATCACTACACCAACGTCAACTATCACCAGCCCAGCGACGAGTACTCCGACAGCTGGAATTTCGACGGGATGATTTCCGACGCGCTGCTCGGCTACTGGACCGGCCTCTCCATCGCCAATGCCGATGAGATGCCCCGGTGGTACGAGGGCGACGAATTCGAAGCGGCCCGCCTGGAAGCTCTGAAGGCGGTAGAACAAGGCGCCGGTAGCGAGTAGCGCTTTGGTAGGAGCCTGTCTCGCTGGCGACCGGCAGGGGCAGCCAGGCCGCCGCAGCTCGTCGGTGAGATGGGCTCCTACAGGGGCCGGAACCGCGCGAGCGCGTAGAGCAGCAGGCCTGCGACCAGCAAGGCCCCCGTCACCTGCCAGGAATAAAGCGTCGAGTGCGTGCCTATCCAGACGCTGAGAACCAGGGCGATCGCCGGGATGACGTAGCCGCCCTTCAGGCGAAAGGCGTGCTGGCGCGCCTCGGCGTCGGCCCTGCGGCGGATGACGGGCAGGGCCAGGATACAGAGGACGTAGACGATCAGCCGGGTGAGGGCGCTGGCGGCAGCAAGCCAGAGGAACGAGCCCGACAGGGCAAAGCCCGTCGAGAGCACGCCGAGGAACAGGATGGAATTGCCGGGCGTGCGAAAGCGCTCGTGCACGTGGCCGAACCAGCCGGGAAGCAGGCGTTGTTCGGCGAGCGCGAAGGTGAGGCGCGGCACGGTCAGCATGTTGCTCGCGAGATTTCCGCCGATCGAGAACACCGCCGTCGCGGTAATGACGATGGCGCCGACCGGTCCGGCGAGCTCTCGGCCGAGATCGACCAGCGTCAGCTCGCCGGCGCCGGCCGCCGGCAGCACCGCGATGTACACCACCACGATCAGGAAATACAGCAGTCCCGTGGCGGCAACCGTGCCGACCAGCGCCCGGGGCAGGTCGCGCCTGGGTCGGCTCGCTTCGCCGGCAATGATGGTCGCCGCCTCGAAGCCGACGAAGGCATAGATCAACAGCAAGGTCGTGCCGCCGAGATCCTGGATTTTGGGCAGGGCCGCGGGGAACAGCACGTCGCTGCTGACGTACGGAAGACCGAGGAGGATCAGCAACAGCAGCGGCATGAGCTTGAAAAAGGTGAACAGGCCGACGGTGCGGACTCCGTCCCGGACGCCAACGTAGTTCGCGACCGTCAATCCCGTGCCGACGGCGAGGATGCTGATGCTGCGCCCCGGCTCTTCACCCAGCGAGGGCCACGCGCTGCCGAGATAGGTCACCAGCACGTTCGTGTTGGCGGCGAACGCCGTCATGCGGCTCAGGAACAAAATCCAGCCGGTGCTGAAGCCGGTGAGCGGGCCGAAAGCCGCTGTCGTGTAGAGAACCGGGCCACCGGAGTCGCGGAAATAGCTCGCGAGTTCCGAGTACGTCAGGACGATCGTGATGACCAGCAGCCCGCAAAGCAGGAACAGCCAGGGGCTCAGGACGCCGGCCCGGCCGGCGATGGCAGCCGGGAGCGCGAAAATTCCCGCGCCCACGACCGAGTTCAGCACGATCAGGGCCGCGCCGACCAGCCCGATGCCGCGAACGAGTCCCGCGCCCGCGATGCTCTTGTCCTGCATCCGTGCTCCCCCGGAGATGCCGGCCCGCAGTAGAACATATCCGGCGGCGGGCGACAGCCCGGGTCCATTCTACGAAACCCGGCGTGACGCCCGTACGCTGACCGCCCATAATGCCGGATCGACGCGCAGCCCGGCAGAACAAAGAATGATCAGAGGCCTGTTCTTACCGATCATGACTACGGTCGGATTACTCACCGCGTGTACGGAGACAACGCCCATAGCCCCCATGCCGGACAAGAAACCGCACAAGCTGGAAATACACGGCGACGTCCGCGTCGACAATTACTACTGGTTGAAAGACCGCGACAACCCGAAAGTCATCGAATACCTGGAAGCGGAGAACGCCTATACCGAGAGCGTGATGGCGCCGCTCGCCGGCCTGCAGAACACGTTGCGGAAGGAACTGAGATCCCGAATCAAGCAGGAGGACGTGTCCGTGCCCTACCGGGACGGCGATTACTGGTACTACTACCGCTACGAGCAGGGGCGCGAGTACCCGATCTACTGCCGCAAGAAAGGCTCGCTCGATGCTCCCGAGGAAGTACTGCTCGATGTGAACGTCGGTGCGGAGGGCCACGATTATTACGCGGTGCGCGGCTTCGGCGTCAGCCCGGATCACAGCAAGGCGGTGTACGGCGTGGATACGCAGGGGCGGCGCTTCTACACCCTGTATTTCCTGGATCTCGAAACGGGTGAGCTGCTGCCGGATCGAGTCGAAGACGTGACGGCGAGCGTGGAGTGGGCGAACGACAGCCGAACCGTGCTCTATGCGCGGCAGGACCCCGACACGCTGCGATCGTACCAGGTATACCGGCACGTCCTCGGTACGCCGGAGGACTCCCTCGTCTACCAGGAGGACGATGAAGCCAACTCGGTGTGGGTCGAGAAATCGCTGTCCGGCCAGTACCTGTTTCTGACCAGTGCCGAGACCGTGTCGACGGAGGTGCGCTACCTGCCGGCGGATGCTCCGGAGCAGGCGCCGAGGCTTTTCCTTCCACGATCCGGCGAACACGAGTACTACGTCACGGACGGCGGCGACCGCTTCTACATCCTGACCAACGACGATGCGATGAATTTCCGGATCATGGAAACCGCTCTCGACGACACTTCGCGGGATAGCTGGAAAGAGGTCGTGCCGCACAGCCAAGACGTGCTCATCGAAGGCATCGACGTGCTGAAAGGGCACCTGGTGATCAGCACGATGCAGAACGGCCTGACACAGCTCGAGGTTCTCGATCGGGCGTCGGGGGAGCGCTACCCGATCGAATTCGCCGAGCCGGTCTACACGGCCTACACCGACGACAACTACGTCTACGATGCGACCTCGCTGCGCTACGTCTACGAATCCATGACGACGCCGGAGTCGACCTATGATTTCGATCTCGTGACGAGGGAACACGAGCTGGTGCACGAGGAGGAGATTCCCGGAGGCTTCGATCGCGCCAATTACAGCTCGGAGCGCATCTTTGCGACGGCTCGCGACGGCACGGCCATTCCCGTGTCGATGGTGTACCGGAAGGGCATGCAGAAGAACGGCCGGAATCCGCTCCTGCAGTACGGCTACGGCTCCTACGGTGCCACCATCGATCCGGACTTCGACCCCGACCTGCTCAGCCTGCTCGATCGTGGCTTCATTTTTGCGATCGCGCACATCCGGGGCAGCTCGCTGATGGGCCGCGACTGGTATTACGCCGGCCGGCAACTGAACAAGATGAACACCTTCACGGATTTCATCGACACCAGCCGCTTCCTGATCGAAGAGGGCTATACATCGGCGGAGCATTTATACGCCATGGGCGGCAGCGCCGGGGGACTCTTGATGGGCGCGGTGGTCAACATGGCGCCGCAGCTCTACCATGCCATCACGACGCGGGTACCGTTCGTCGACGTCGTGACGACGATGCTCGATACCAGCATTCCGCTGACGACGTTCGAGTTCGACGAATGGGGCAATCCGGCGGACAAGAAGTTCTACGACTACATGCTGTCGTATTCACCCTACGACAACGTGACGGCGCAGGATTACCCGCACATCCTGGTCACGACAGCGCTGCACGATTCACAGGTGCAGTACTGGGAACCGGCCAAATGGGTCGCGAAGCTCAGGGAGTTCAAGACGGATGATCACCTGCTGCTGCTGAAAACCGACATGCAGGCCGGCCACAGCGGCAAGACGGGTCGATTCCAGAGCCTCGAGGATACGGTCCTCTACTATTCGTTCTTCCTCTACCTGGAAGGAATCCTCGAATAGAGGAGTGACCAGGGCTCCTACAAGCGCACGATGACCACGTCGCAGGGCAGGTGGTCGAGGACGCGCTCCGCCGTGCGGCCGATGTGATCGCTCCCACCGCCGCCGCGGGCCAGCGCACCCATCACCACCAGGTCCGCTTTCCAGTCGCGCGCAACGTAAGGCAGGAGATCGCGGGCGCTGCCCGGCAGCTGGTGCGTGTGGGCCGGGTCGATGCCGTGGTTCGCGGCCAGTGCGTCCAGCCGCGCCCGGTGTTCCTTCTCCATCTTTTCGCTGATCTCGTCGACCGACAGTTTGTCCGGCTTGAAATTCAGCCTGGCGGCGGCGCCGACGCCGCTCATCGGCTGGTAGGCATGGAAGAGCTGCAGCTCTGCACGGCTGGGTCCGGCAATCGCCTTGGCGTGCTCGATGATCGCGTCATCGAGGCGCCCTGGTTCGTCGTCGCTGTGCATCGGGTCGACGGCGGCCATAATCACGGGCTTGTCCGCCAGCGGCCGCGGTTTTACGAGCCAAAGCGGGAAGGGGCAGTGCCGGATGAGTTGCCAGTCCGTATCGAGCAGGATCGCACGCTCCGCGTCGCTGTGGTACTGCGTGCCTTTGACGACGTAGAGCGGGTTCCTGTCCAGCGCCACGTGCACGATGCCCTCGGCGACCGGCCGCTTGTCGAGTACGCTCGTCTTTACCTCGATGTCACGGGAGCGCGCCGGCCGCGCCAGCTCATCTATCTGCTCCTCCTGCGCGGAGCGAATCTGGGCGGCGATGTCTCGCGCCTCGTTGGACACGTAGATCGTATCGCCGAGCGCGCCGACATCGGCGTCGCAGAGCAGCAGTTCCAGTGGCGCATCCGTCAATTCCGCGATGCTCGCCGCGCGTTCCACGACTTCGCGCGGGCTGATGTCGGGTTCCACCACGGCCAAAATGGGTGATCGCTTGGTCATGGCTGAATACTGCAGCGGGCGCCCGGCGCCGTCAAATCACTCGAAAAGGGGGATAATGGCCGCCCATGCAGAATGACGACAACACTCTGCGCAAGACCATCGCAATCGCTGGGAACATGGGCAGCGGCAAGTCGACTCTCGTCGAATTCCTGAGCCGGACCTACGCCGTTTCGCCGTTTTACGAGCCGAACGAGCAGAACCCGTACCTGCCGGATTTCTACCGCGACATGCGGCGTTGGGCCTTCCACTCGCAGGTCTACTTCCTCAGCAACAAGTTCCGGCTGCACCAGGAGCTCGACAGGACCCCAGGGGTGTCCATTCTCGATCGCACGATCTTCGAGGACGCGGAAGTGTTCGCCAGGGCACTGCGGGAGATGCGGCGGATCGACGAACGGGACTGGGAGACCTATCAGGACCTGTATCGCGCCATTCTCGAGGCGATTCAGCCGCCGGACCTGATGATCTATCTCCGGTGTTCGATGCGAACGCTCAGGAAGCGCATTCGCCTGCGCGGCCTTGCCATGGAACAGGATGTTCCGCTGTCCTACCTGAAGCGCCTCGAAACCCTCTACGAAGCGTGGATTGCCTCCTACCGCATGAGCGAGGTGCTGATCCTGGAGACAGACCGCCTGGACTACGTCAGCGACCTCATGTACCGCCTGGACGTCATGCAGCGCATCGAAGCCGTGCTGCCGACGGAGATCCGACGACCGAGCTGCCTGTAGAAGCCCCTCCCCCGGGGGACCCGGCGAGGGGACGGCGTCGCCCGCGTGCCGCCTCCTGCAGCGGAGGCGCCAGCCCTGGCGCCGGGGGCGTCAGTTGCTGAAAGGTTCGACGTAGGTTGAGGGGACCGGCTCGCCGTCCGCCAGGGCGGGGAAAAACAGGCTGCCGGCGACCGTGTCCAGGATCGCCTGTTTGCAGCGCGGCGTCGGGTCCAGCCCGCCGCCGTGCGCCAGGCTGAGGCTGCTCTGCTGGCCGTCAGGCGCGACGTGCGCCTTCAGCCATACCAGGTAACGTGAGTTCTCCGGACATTCGTCCTGCCATTTCTCCTTACCCACCACGCGTTGCGCCGCCACGTGATCCTGGCCGTAGGCATCGATGTTCTCCTGTACGCCCGGGTTCGGATACACGTTTACGGTTTGTTCGCTGCCTTTCTTGAGGAACCGGACCCGGTACTGCAGGTAAACCTTTTTTTCGTCCCCGTCGGCGACCGCGGGCCGTGCGCGCGCGTCTTCGGCTGCTTCGACTATCGCTTCGATGAACAGCTGGTCGGCGGGGTCTTCGGCAAAACATCCGTTCATGTCCAGGTTGCCGTTTTCCTCGACGATCGCGGCGCAGCGGATCGTGGCTTCCGTATCGCCTTTCAACTCCGGGAACTCGACGAGGGAAGGCAAGGAGTCTTTGCCGCTGCCGAGCCGGGCGGGGGTGCGCTCGGCCAGCGCCTCCGCAGACAGCAGGACGCAGCAGAAGAGTGCGATGAACGACGAGCGTTTATGCATGGAATGCCCTCGACTGAAGGAACGACGGTGATAAGGCAGCCACGGCACGGAAGCGGTTCATTCCGCCGCGTCCCGGGGAGCCGCCGTCGAGGCGGCAAAGCCGGTTACCGGTCCCACCGGCACGATTCCGGTCGGATTGATCATACGGTGACTGCCGTAGTAGTGACCCTTGATGTGCGCGAAGTTGACGGTATCGGCGATACCGGGTTGCCGGTAGAGGTCGAGCGCGTACGGCCACAGGTGGGGGTAATCGACGATACGGCGCACGTTGCATTTGAAATGGCTGTAATAGACGGCGTCGAAGCGCAGGAGGGTGGTAAAGAGCCGCCAGTCCGCTTCGGTGATGGTGTCACCGGCGAGATAACGCTGCCTGGCGAGGCGCCGGTCGACCCAGTCGAGCGTTTCGAATAACGGCTCGACGGCTTCCTCGTAGGCCGGCTGGGTCGTCGCGAAGCCGGCGCGGTAGACGCCGTTGTTCACTGTTTCGTAGACGCGGGCGTTAACCGCGTCGATCTCCTCGCGGAGGTGCTCCGGGTAGAAATCCAGCGGCGGCACGTCGTCGAGGCCGTCGAAGGCGCTGTTCAGCATGCGAATGATTTCGGCAGATTCATTATTGACTATTGTGCCCGTCTTCTTGTCCCACAGTACCGGGACCGTGGCGCGCCCCGAATAATGGGGATCG
>DATABW010000246.1:0-1550 GCA_036259375.1 Woeseiaceae bacterium | reverse complement strand
GACGCGTCTTCGTCCCCTCGGGCGCGACAGCACCAGCGATAGCGCGTCGGCGCGGCAGTCCGCACGACCGGTGCGCGCGCCGCATTGCGCCTCTACGGCGGATCGCGCGGTTTGTCCGAGGTAATTTCCCAGGCGATGTAGGCAATCGCAGCGGCGATGGCGATCGCCAGAAAGATGACGATCAGGGCCAGCAGGTTCATGGCGGCACCCGTTTGCAGGGGAGGATCCCCGGTTTCCGATTCTAACGCCACGGCTCGAGAATCGCCGCATCAGCCGGTGTGCGCGCGCGGAGCCGAAACAAATGCGCCCGCAGTTTGCCTATACTCCCCCGTTTCTCGCGATCAGCCACTGCCCCGGGGGAGTTACATGTCCAAGCGACGCCTGCTCGTTCACCTGATCCTCAGCGCCTGTGGGACGCTCGCCGCCGCCTGCGGCCCCGCGCCGGAACCGCAAGCGGCCGCTGCCGCGGATGCCGCTCCGGACCTCGAGTCCCGCGCACGGGAAATCGCGCTGTCCTCCATCATCGTCGACACCCACATCGACGTGCCGTACCGCCTGGAGGAGAAGTGGGTCGACGTGTCGCAAGCAACGTCCGGCGGCGATTTCGATTACCCGCGAGCTGTCGAGGGAGGACTGAACGTAGCGTTCATGTCCATCTACACGCCAGCCGAGCTCGAAGCAGAAGGCCAATCGCGCCAGGCGGCCGAAGCGCTCATCGACATGGTCGAGGAACTCGTCGCCGGCGCTCCGGAAAAATTCGCGATTGCCCTGTCGCCCGCCGAGGTGGAAGAGCAGTTCCGGGCCGGCCTGATCTCGTTACCCCTGGGAATGGAGAATGGCTCGCCCATCGAAGGCGACCTCGCCAACGTCGAGCATTTCTACGATCGCGGCATCCGCTACATCACGCTGGCGCACGGGCTCTCCAACCACATTTCCGACTCCTCGTACGATGAAAACCGGCAATGGGGCGGCCTCAGCGACTTCGGCTTCGAAGTCGTCCGCGAGATGAATCGGCTCGGCATCATGGTCGACGTCAGCCACATCTCCGACGACGCGTTCGCCGACGTCCTGGAGGTGACGCAAGCGCCGGTCATCGCTTCGCACTCCTCCGCGCGCCGGTTCACGCCCGGCTTCGAACGCAACATGAGCGACGAGATGATCCGGCAGCTCGCGGAGAACGGGGGCTTGATCATGATCAACTTCGGGTCTTCCTTCCTCACCGCCGAAGCCAACGCCTGGTCGGAGGCGTTCGGCGAGGCCTACGATGCTTACCTCGCCGGAAACGGCGTGGAAGCGAGCGACGAGACGCGCGAGCGATTCCGCGAGCAGTTCGTAAAGGAAAACGGCGAGCTCCCGTACGCGACGCTCGAGGAGACGCTGGACCATTTCGACCACGTCGTGCAACTCACGAGCGTCGATCACGTCGGCATCGGTTCGGATTACGACGGTGTCGGAGACAGCCTGCCGATCGGCCTGAAAGACGTTTCCGATTACCCGAACCTGGTCGAGGGGCTTCTCCGGCGCGGCTATAGCGAAGAGGATATCCGCAA
>DATABW010000245.1:0-6613 GCA_036259375.1 Woeseiaceae bacterium | reverse complement strand
ACGAACAGTATGGATTTAGTGATCTGGATCGAGCGGAAGAAATTCACGTGCTGCCTGGTCCAGTCGCTGACCAGCACCGGCTCGCCCAGCGCGAGCGCGACTTCGCGCACGATCACCGGGGCGCGATAAACGTTTGACACCGCGAGCCGGATGCCGCTGACGGAATCTCCCAGGCGATACAGCCGTTGCGCATCGTCCATGTTGACGAACGCCAGGCGACGGTCGAACTCGTACATGCCGACGCGGTAAATGCCAGTGACCGTAAACCGCTTCGTACGCGGCACGACGCCGACCGGGGTGACGATACCTTCCGCCAACGTAACCGTCACCTTGTCGCCGAGCTCCGCGCCGAGATGTTCTGCAAGCGCCACCCCAAGCACCATCCCGAAGCTCCCCGGCGTGAGGCTGGCCATCTCACCGGCGATGGTCAGATCGGCGACGCCGGACACGGCGTCTTCCAGCTCGGGATCGATGCCGCGGAGCTCGGCGCCGGTCAGGCGGTTTTCGTAGATCAGAAGTCCCTGCCCCTCGACGTAGGGCGCGGCCGCGATGACCCCCGGCTGGCCGGCGGCCTGCCGCCTTTGGTCCCGCCAGCCCCGGAGTTCGCCTTCCGGGCTTTCGATGGTGGCATGCGCCGACATCGCCAGCAGTCGGAGTCTCAGCTCCTGTTCGAAACCGTTCACGACGGACAGCACGACGATCAGCACCGCGACCGCTATCGCGATGCCCAGCATCGAGATCGCGGAAATCATCGACACGAAGCGATTGCCGCTCCTCGACCGCACGTAGCGCCTGCCGATCCAGAGCTCGAACCGGGACGCCATCACTCGTACCTCAGCGCAACGGCCGGATTGACCTTTGCGGCGC
Organism: Woeseiaceae bacterium; assembly: GCA_036259375.1. GTDB lineage: Bacteria > Pseudomonadota > Gammaproteobacteria > Steroidobacterales > Woeseiaceae > IDS-8. The sequence goes on along the minus strand of DATABW010000245.1, from coordinate 5,746 downwards.
GTCGCGCGGGATACAGCGTCGCCAGTGAGGTGAGCGCGAATGCCGCCAGCGCAATGACGACGACGTTCGTCGCTTCGACGATCGACGGAATCTGCGAGACGTAATACACGTCGCCGGGCATTATCTGGAAGCCGAACAAGCGCTCCAGCGCCGGCACCAGCGTCGGCACGTTCAGCGCGAGCAGGACGCCGCCGGCAACGCCGAGAAGCACGCCGAACCAGCCGATCGCCGCCCCCTGGATGAAGAACACGCGGACGACATTGCCGGGGCCCATGCCGAGCGTACGCAGGATTGCGATGTCGCCGGTCTTATCGGTAACGACCATTACCAGGCTCGCGACGATGTTGAATGCCGCCACGCCGATGATCAGCGAAAGGATGAGCGACATCATCATCTTCTCGAGCTGGATCGCGCGGAAGTAGCTCGCGTTCTCTATCGTCCAGTCGCTCGTGCGAAAGCCCGGCCCGAGCTGTTCCGCCAGCGCCTCCGATACGGCCGGCGCGGCCATGACGTCCTCCGCGCGGAACCGCACGGCAGTCACCGCGCCCTCGAAGCCGAGCAACCGTGCTGCATCTTCCGCGTGCATGATGGCGAGCCGCGCGTCGTGATCCTGGATGCCGGCCTCGAAGATGCCGCGCACCACGAAGCGTTCGAGCACCGGCTCCATCCGGCCGTCACCGACCGGCCTCGGCACCAGCAGTACGACACCGTCGCCCACGCGCACACCGAGATCGTAGGCCAGGATGCGCCCCAGCAGCACTCCGTTCCGGCCGGGCTCGAGTGCCGCCAGGGCGCCCTCGACGAAGGCAACCGAGCCGCTCGACAGCTCTTCCTGGTAGTCCGGCAGCACGCCGTTCACGAGCACCGCGGTCAGCAATCGCCCGGTTCGGATCATGCCCTCCATCTCGACTACCGGCGCCGACGCGGCCACACCGGGTGTTGCGGCGACGAGCGCTTGCAGCTCGCGCCAGTCGTCGACCCGGCCGTGATCACCCGTGACGTACCCGTGAGCCGTCATGCTGAGCAGGCGGTTGCGCAACTCGGCTTCGAAGCCGTTCATCACCGACAGGATCACAATCAGCGCCGCCACGCCGAGCGCGATGCCGGCGAGTGAGATCAGCGTGATGAAGGAGACGAATCGGGTGCGTTGCCTGGCCCTGAGGTACCGGAATCCGATGAATGATTCGACCCCGCCAAGGACTGTCAACGATTGCTTCATGCGTCCTGCCGACTGGTCATTCGGCGCATTAAACCACAGATGATTTGTGACCAAGGTCACATTTTCGGCGCGTACCGGCCCTCCCGGCCCGCCTGGAAGCGCGGTTCGACCACCGGCCGCCGGTATAATCGCTCTCTCGTTGTGAGAACCAGGTCCGCGAGCGATGCGTCCGGTACGTGTAAATAAACCGGAACCGCAAAGCATTCCGGGTCGTCGCCCGGCCTGGCCGGTGGAGGGGAGACGTTACATGTCAAGGTTCGCTGCATTTACTCTGGTGCTGCTGGTCGGATCGACCGCCGCCGTCAACGCCGATACGCTCGACATGAGCGCCGCCGAGGCGGAAGCCACCTTCGGACAACCCGGTAAGCCGACACGCGGCATGAGCCAGGCCCGCGTCGAGGCAAACTACGGCGAGCCCGAAGCTCGCAAGTCCGCCGTCGGCGATCCGCCGATTTCCCGCTGGGACTATGAAAACTTCGTCGTGTACTTCGAGTACGACAAGGTGATCCACGCCGTCTCCAGGCGGTAGCAGCCGTTCCCACGGGCGGCCTCGAAGGCTCCGCCCCTGCGCCACGCTGGCGCCCCGGTTTGACGGTGACACGGCTCCGGAGAGCTGTGCGATAATGACGGGCCTTTCGCTGGCCTGATCCCTTCATTTCGTGCCCCAACGTTCCCTGCTGCTTCCGTCGACTGACGCGCTCGGCGCGCACTCGCTGTCCCTCGGCCAGTTGATCGGCGCCAGCACGGCACTCTGTGCCGTCGAGCTCGCGCGGACGCTGGAGCGCCCATTGCTGGTACTGGCGCAGGACCCGGGACACGCGGACCAACTGGAGGCGGAAATTCGCTGGTTCGCAGGCGAGGCGCTGCCGGTCGCCCATTTCGTCGAATGGGAGACCCTGCCCTACGATTCGTTCTCGCCGCACCAGGACATCGTCTCGCAACGGCTGGCGATACTGGCCGGCCTGCCGCGGCTCGAGCGCGGCATCGTCATTGCCTCCGCACCCGGATTGCTGCAGCGCCTGCCGCCCACGGACTACGTCGCCGCGCGGGCGCTCAGCCTGCGGACGGGGCAGCAGCTCGATCGCCAGGCATTTCTCGACGCGCTGACGGCGGCCGGTTACGCCCGCGTGCCGCAGGTGAACGAGCACGGTGAAGTCGCGGTGCGCGGTTCGCTGCTGGATATCTTCCCGATGGGCTCGGACTCGCCGATCCGTATCGACTTTTTCGGAGACGAGATCGAGACGCTGCGCCTGTTCGATCCCGAAACGCAGCTCACGGCAGACGCAGTCGATCAGATCGAAATCCTGCCGGCGAGGGAGGTGCCGCTCGACAGCGAAGACGTCGGCCGCTTTCGCCGCGCCTACCGGGCGCGCTTCGAGGGGCAGCCGTCGAAATCACGCGTTTACCGGGAAGTGTCGGAAGGTATCGCGCACGGCGGCATCGAGTACTACCTGCCGCTGTTCTTCGACTCCACGGCCACGCTCATCGATTACCTGCCGGAGAACGCGGTGGTTTTCACGCCGGCGGACCTGCCGGCGACGCTGGAAAGGATGCACGCGGAGATCGAAGAGCGATACCAGTTATGCAGCGTCGACCCGGAAAGACCCATACTGCCACCGGACGAGGCTTTCGCGTCGCCCGCGGACGTGCTGGCGGAGCTCGAGCCCTTCCAGCGCACGAGCTACTCGGCACAGTCGCTGCACGAATCGGAGCGTTCCCTCAACCTGCCGACGCGGCTGCCGCCGGCCATTCGCGTCGAAGGGCGTTATGAAGATGCGGCGGCCTCGCTCATGCGCTTCCTCGATGACTTCGACGGCCGCGTGCTCTTTACGGCGGAATCTGCGGGACGCCGGGAGAATATCGTGGACCTGCTTCACGGGCGCGGCCTTGCGGTCAAGCGCTACGAGAGCTGGCAGGCATTCGCCGGCGGCCGGGAGCGCCTCGGCGTGGCAGTCGCACCCGTATCCGCGGGCATCCTGCTGACCGCCGCCGGCCTGGCGATCATCGCCGAACAGCAGCTGTTCGGGGAGAAGCCTCGGCAGCGCTCGCGGCGTCGCCGCGGGGAACGCGATCCCGAAGCGATCATCCGCCAGCTGAACGACCTGACGGAAGGATCCCCGGTCGTCCACGCCGAATACGGCGTGGGCCGTTACCGGGGCCTGGTAACGCTCGACACGGCCGGCATTTCCGCCGAATACCTGCACCTCGAATACGCGGACGGCGACAAGCTGTACGTGCCGGTCGGCGCGCTGGACCGCATATCCCGTTACACGGGCGCCTCCCCGGAGAACGCGCCGCTGCACCGGCTGGGCAGCGACCAGTGGGCGAAAGCGAAGCAGCGCGCCGCGCGCCGTATCCGGGACGTCGCTGCGGAGCTGCTGGACGTGTACGCGCGGCGCGCCGCCCGGCCCGGCCATGCGTTCAGCTGGCCCGAGGCGGAGTACCGGTCGTTCGAGAACGGCTTTCCGTTCGAGCCGACCGCGGACCAGTCGCGCACGATAGACGAGGTACTGCAGGATCTCGCCTCGGACAGCCCCATGGACCGGATCGTCTGCGGTGACGTCGGCTTCGGCAAGACCGAGGTGGCGCTGCGCGCCGCATTCGCGGCGGTGCAGGACGGCAAGCAGGTCGCGGTGCTGGTGCCGACGACGCTGCTGGCGCAACAGCATGGGCAGACGTTCAAAGACCGCTTTGCCGACTGGCCGGTGCGGGTCGAGGTACTGTCCCGCTTCCGCGGAAAGAAAGGTACCGAATCGGTGGTCCAGGGACTTCGCGACGGGCAGGTCGACATTGTCATTGGCACCCACAAGCTGCTGCAGCACACGAAGGACTTCCACGCCATAGGCCTCGTGATCATCGACGAGGAGCACCGCTTCGGTGTGCGCCACAAGGAGGCGATCAAGGCGCTGCGCAGCGAAGTCGACGTGCTGACGCTGACAGCAACTCCTATCCCGCGAACTCTCAACATGGCGCTGGGCGGCTTGCGCGACATGTCCCTCATCACGACGCCACCCGAGCTGAGGCTCTCCGTCAGGACGTTCGTCAGCGAGTGGAACGACGTCGTCATCCGCGAAGCCATCCTGCGGGAAATCAAGCGCGGAGGTCAGGTCTATTTCATACACAACCGCGTCCAGGACATCGAGACGATCGCCGAACGCGTCAGCAAGCTGGTCCCCGAAGCCAACATACGCATCGGCCACGGCCAGATGCCGGAGAAGGAACTCGAGCAGGTTATGCTCGACTTCTATCATCGCCGTTTCAATGTGCTGCTCTGCACCACGATCGTGGAAAGCGGCATCGACGTCCCGACCGCGAACACCATCATCATCAATCGCGCCGACCGCTTCGGCCTCGCGCAGCTGCACCAGCTGCGCGGCCGTGTCGGGCGCTCACACCATCGCGCCTACGCTTACCTGGTCGCACCGCCGCGAGCTGCCATGACAGCCGACGCGATCAAACGGCTCGAGGCGATCGATTCTCTGGAGGACCTCGGCTCCGGATTCGTGCTCGCGACGCACGATCTCGAGATCCGCGGTGCGGGCGAACTGCTGGGGGACACGCAGAGCGGCCAGATACAGGAGATCGGCTTCTCGCTTTATATGGAGCTGCTCGAGCGCGCGATACGCTCGCTGCGGGCAGGTCGCGAGCCGAATCTCCTGGAACCGCTCGAGACCGGAGTCGAAATCAACCTGCACCTGCCGGCGCTCCTGCCGGAGGACTACGTCCCGGACGTGCACCTGCGCCTGATGCTGTACAAACGTATCGCCAGCGCGGCGAGCCGCGAGGAATTGCGCGAGCTGCAGGTAGAGCTGATAGACCGTTTCGGCCTGCTGCCCGCGGTCGCGAAGAACTTCATGCGCATCGCGGCCATGAAACAGGATGCCGCAGCGCTCGGCATCGAGAAGATCGACGCTTCGGCTTCGGGCGGATTCCTGCAGTTCGGCGGCCGCACCGCGATCGATCCCGCCGTGCTCGTGCAACTGGTGCAGTCGAGCCGCGCTTATCGTATGCAGGGAGCGGACCGCCTGCAGTTTCGCTTGGAAATGCCGACCGATGAGGATAGATTCGAGGCGCTCGAGGAGCTGCTGCGAAAACTCGCAGGAGGCGCCGGCGCGAATCGCGCGCTGGCGGGATAAGTAGGGGAATATGAGCAAAGCAAAGACACCGAAGCGCAGCTTCGCTGCCGGCCTGAATCCGAACGCATTGAGCGCCGCATTGCTGGCAACGGCAGCCCTGGCGCAAGGCGCGGCCGCCCAGCAGCTCACCGGGTTTCCCCAGGCGGAGCTGCCCCGCTACGCCGTCGAGCTGATCGTTTTCACTTACGCGGAGGGCTCCGCTACGGGCAACGAAATCTTCGTGCCGGAATCGCCGCCTTTCGAGGACCTGGTCGAGGGCGCGGGCCGGCATCCGGATGCCGCGCTGCCCGTGTTCGGCGACCCCGGAGGAACGGATGACCTGACCGAGGCAGGCGATCCGGTGGAGCTCGGAGCACGGCCGGCGGAACCCGGGGAGGAGCAACTCGCGCAG
>DATABW010000244.1:0-4409 GCA_036259375.1 Woeseiaceae bacterium | reverse complement strand
CTCAATGTACGGCAGCATCCGGCGAACGATCTCATGGCGATCGCGAGGCCGGTTCCCGGCATTCCCGAAAAGTGCCTGCTCCAGTTCCACGAGGAACCAGGGATTCTGGTACGCCTCGCGGCCGATCATAATGCCGTCCACGTGCTCGAGATGCCGCAGCGCTTCTTCGGTGCTCGAGATGCCGCCGTTCAGTACGATCGTAAGTTGCGGGTGCTCCTCTTTCAGCCGGTAAACGCGAGCGTAGTCCAACGCCGGCACGAGGCGATTCTCCTTCGGGCTGAGACCGGCCAGGATGGCCTTGCGCGCGTGCACGAGGAAAGTGTCGCAACCGGCTGCCGCGACGGGCTCGACAAAATCGCAGAGGAACCGGTAACTGTCGCGATCGTCGATGCCGATGCGCGTCTTGACGGTGACCGGCACGTGGGCCACCGCCCGCATCGCGCGAAGACAGGCGGCAACTTTTTCGGGATCGGCCATGAGGCAGGCGCCGAACTGCCCGCTCTGCACCCTTGCGCTCGGACAGCCCACGTTAATGTTGATCTCGTCATAGCCGAATTGCGCGCCCGTCCTGGCGGCCTCAGCCATGGCCGGGGCGTCGCTGCCGCCGAGCTGCAGTGCGACCGGGTGTTCCGCCGGATCGAATCGCAGCAGGCGCTCCGAGTCACCGCGCACGACGGCTTCCGCCGTCACCATTTCGGTGTACAGGCGCGCGCGCGGACTGAGCAACCGCAGGAAATAACGGCAGTGCCGGTCCGTCCAGTCCATCATCGGGGCGACCGCGAGGATGCAGCGCGAAGAGTGCGTCATGCGGTCATTTTCTCAGGATATGCGCCGCCGTGCAGCAACGCGGCAGGCCGCCTCAAACATCGAGGTCTGCCCCTGCGATTGCGATGGCCTCCTCCAGTGCCACCAGGTCGTCCAGCTTATGCGCCAGCACGAGGCTCAGCTTCGTGAGAAACAGCGCCTCCTGTTCGGAACCCGCCGCATCGATCGCGTCCGCAATCAGGTCGTAGGCTCTCTCCAGACCCTCGAACCCCCGCGAGCCGCTCATCCCGTTCCTCCGGCCAACGCGGCGCGAAGGGCCGATTCGATTTCCGCGCTTTCGGCCACCAGCCATCGTGCCGCAACGTGGCGGTCGGGCCGCAGCAGGTAGAACGTGCCGTCTCTTGCAGCGTAGCCCTCTGAAATGTTCCCTTCGTCCACGATCACGTCGATTCCCTCATGCCTCGCCGGCGTCCGCGACACCTGGATGAGCCTGAAGTCCGGATCGATGCTTTGGAGGCGCCGCGCAAGGTCCGGCAGTCCGCCAGGCAGGCTTTCGCCCTTGCTGAAACAGAGCCCCGTAAAACCGGGCCCCGCGTGCCCGAGCAGGAAGTCGTCCGCGCCGGTCCTGCGATTCACGGCGACGGCCCCCGCCGGCACGCCGCCGACGAACTCCCGGTCGCGTTCCGGAAAACTCGTGAGCGGGCTGTCCGCATACGTATACGGCGCGACCTGCCGGGGATCCGCGAGCCTGCGCGTAAACTCCTGCGACAACGAAAGCTGCAGCGCCGCCTTGCGCAGCAGCGCATAGCCGCGGCTCGGCGGCGTCATGAAGCGGGAGCTCTTGCCGGCGTTTCGAAAGACATCCAGCGTAGCGCCGCGCCGTTCCGGCGTGTAGCTGTCGAGCAACGCGTCGCCGGCCCGGCCCTGGAGAACGTACGCCAGTTTCCATCCGGCGTTGACCGCGTCATCGAACCCGTTGTTCAGTCCGCGCACCCCGAAGATCGGCACGATGTGCGCCGAATCCCCGACGAAGAGGATACGTCCGTGACGATAGTCGTCCAGGCACAGCGTATTGGCCGTGTAAATACTCCACCACTCCAGGTCCCAGGCTCCCTCGTGGCCGATCATGTCCAGGATCGCCTGCAGGCGGCGGCGCACGTTCGCTTCCCTGACCGCCTCGACCGGATCCTCATGGCCCCGCAATTGCCAGTCGATGCGCCAGATGTCGTCGGGCTGCCGGTGAATCAGGATCGTAGAATCCGGATTCGCCGCGGATTCGAAAAAGGACCGGCGCTCGGTCGGAAAATCGTGCTGCATGCGCACATCGGCGATCACGTACCGCCCCGGCAGGTTCTCGCCGTGCAGCTTCAGGCCGAGGCTCTTGCGGACGAGGCTGGCCGCGCCATCGGCGGCGAGCAGGTAGCGGGATCGCAAACAGTACGCCCCCTCGGGCGTCTGGACTTCCGATACCACTTCGTCTCCCTCAGCGGCAACCGACGTCACTTCATTCTGCCAGCGCAGATCGATCAACTCGGGGAACTCCGAAGCCCGGTCGATCAGGAACTGTTCGATGTATTGCTGCTGGATGTTGTACATCGGCAGGTACCGCTCCTCGGGGGAATGCGGCATCTCGAGGCGATAGATCATCCGGTCCCGGTAGTAGCAGCGACCGCTCGTCCAGCCGAGCGCCTTTTCCTCGAACCGGGAAGCCACGCCCAGCTGCTGCAGGGTTTCGAAGCTGTGGCGCGACACGCAGATGGCGCGGCTGCCGTCGTTGACGGTGTTTTTGCGCTCCAGTACGACGCAGGCGATGCCGCGGCGCGCCAGCTCGAGCGCCGCGGCCAGACCGACGGGACCGGCGCCGGCCACCGCGACCGGGTGCAAAGCCCGGTCACCCTTCAGCTCCGGCGAACGGCGGAACTCGAACGTCGGGTACTGGAAATAGAGGGACTCCAGCTCGCCCCTTCCCGCTGGCCTCATGCCGGTTCCTCGTGCACCGTCGCCGCCTGGCGGCCGCCACCCTCAGTGTTGCAGTTCGAAACGCGCCACCGTGCAGCCGACCGCGAAGATGGGCAGTTCGGCCGTGTAGAACTGGAGTGTGCCCGGAGCACCCGCGGCCGCGGCGGCGGCGATGTAGGTCCGGATTTCGAACCCGCCCTGCCCGGCATCCCGGTAGGTTTCGGCGTCGTCGTAGCTCAGAAGCGCCTCCCGGTCCCGGCGCATCAGCCGGTCAAGAAACTCCCGGTCCCAGCGTTCGTTGATCTTTCCCGAATCGGGCGTCGCCGGCCAGTGCGAAATGCCGCCGGTGCCGATGACCGCAACGCGCTCGGACAGCGCGTCGCAGGCCCGCCGCAGCGCCTCCCCGAACGCCCACGCGCGGTGCAAAGGCGTGAGCGGCGGTCCCTGGCAGTTGATGTTCACCGGGATGACGGGCATGTCGTAGCGCGGCGTCAGGAAATGCAGCGGCACCATGATGCCGTGGTCGAACATCCATTCTTCGGCGTAGGCGACGTCCACCGTCTGCATGATCTCCTGGACGAGCGCCAGCGCGAGTGCCGGGGCGCCGGGAATCTCGCGGCGGTCGATGCCGAGCCATGCCGTATCCTCGATGGGCCCCCGGTGCTTCTCCCCGATGCCGATGCAGTAGGCGGGCATGTTGTTCATGAAGAAATTCGCGAAGTGTTCCGCGGCGATGACGACGATGGCATCCGGCCGCGCGGCTTCGATTGCACGCCGTTCCACGTCCAGCGCGGCGTAGAACGCGTCGCGCAATGACTCATTCTGTACGAGGTGGGCGCGCCCGGTGATACCGGGGGCGTGACTGCAAACGCCGGCATAGACGAGGCTCATCGGCGGCGCTCCTCTGCCGTGAAGCTCGTACCGCCGCCCGTCATCGCGTACACGCCGGCACGCACCGGCCCGTGCCGTCGCACGCCGTCACGCATCAGTTCGAGGTAATCGAACCACTCGATGCCGAGGAAAGCGGCATAGTGCATCAGGATCTGTCCATTCACGCCGAGCACGTATAACAGGCCGATGTCGCCGCCCGCCAGCGCCTCGCGCTCTTCGCCGGTGAGGTCATAGTGCTCCAGGAGTTGCTCCGGATTTTCGCGGAACTGCTCCTGCACGCCCGCGTCGCGGTTAAGGGCGTAGAGAAATTTCTGCACCTGGTAAAGGCTCATGCGCCGCCCAGCACCGGCACGCGGTGAGTATCCAACGCGACGCACACGTTCTTGGTTTCCATGTAGAAGTCGAAGCTGTAATCGCCGCCGTCGCGACCTATGCCACTGCCTTTCATTCCGCCGAACGGCGCCGGCAGATGACGGTTGTTTTCGGAGTTGATCCACACCATGCCGGCGTCGAGTTCCCGCGCCAGGCGGTGTCCGCGACCGATGTCGGACGTCCAGACGTACGCCGCCAGGCCATAGCGGACGTCGTTCGCTAGACGCACGGCTTCGGGCTCATCCCCGAACGGGATAGCTGTCAGCACCGGGCCGAATATTTCCTCCTGCGCGATCGGCATGTCGTTGCGCGCTCCGGTGAACAGCGTCGGCTGCACGTAGTTGGCGCCCTCGGCTGCCGGAGCGCCGCCCGCGGCAATACGTGCACCGGCCTGTTCGGCACGCGCGAAATAGCCCGTCACT
>DATABW010000243.1:0-8351 GCA_036259375.1 Woeseiaceae bacterium | reverse complement strand
GCACGGGACCCGGCAGCGCATGAGCGCGGTGGCCATCGGACAGGTGCCCGGCGACGCGCCCGCGACACGCATGCGCCCGATGCGCGACGACGACCTGGACCTGGTGCTGGCGATCGAACTGCGCGCCTACCCGTTCCCGTGGACGCGCGGCATCTTCGAGGACTGCCTGCGCGCCTCGTACCCGGCCTGGGTGCTGCAGTCGGGGGACGACGTCATCGGCTACGGCGTGCTGAGCATCGCGGCGGGCGAGGCGCACGTGCTCAACCTGTGCGTCGATCCGGACTATCGCAACCAGGGTTATGGAGATCGACTGCTCGATGACATCCTGCTGCGCGCGCGGCAGTCGGGGGTGAAGGAAGTGTTTCTCGAGGTACGGCCGTCCAACGTGAATGCGCTGTCGCTGTACCGGAAGAAAGGATTCCGGCAGGTCGCGAGCCGGCACGCCTACTACCAGGCGAAAAGCGGGCGCGAGGACGCCGCGGTCCTGTCGCTGGTCTTGAAGCACCGCTGACAAACCACATTTTTCGACACGGGCTGTAGGAGCCCGTCTCACGGGCGACCCCGGAGCGACGGTCGAGTCGCGCTTGAGGCCGGCTCCTACAGCCAGTATCAACAACTGGACGACATGGCATCACCTGAACAACTCATCGAACGCAGCGCCAGCGCGTTGGCCGCGGAAGTCGGCCGGCGGCGGACGTTTGCGATCATCTCGCATCCGGACGCGGGCAAGACCACACTCACGGAAAAACTGCTGCTGTACGGCGGCGCCATCCAGCTCGCCGGGACCGTCAAGGGCCGCAAGGCGCGGCGCCACGCCACGTCCGACTGGATGCGGCTGGAGCAGGAGCGCGGCATCTCCGTCACCTCTTCGGTCATGCAGTTTCCTTATCGCGACCGCATGGTGAACCTGCTCGACACGCCCGGCCACGAGGATTTCTCCGAAGACACCTATCGCACGCTCACGGCCGTGGATTCGGCGTTGATGGTGATCGACTGCGCAAAGGGCGTGGAGCAGCGCACGATCAAGCTGATGGAAGTCTGCCGGTTGCGCGACACGCCGATCATGACGTTCATCAACAAGCTCGACCGCGAAGGTAGGGAGCCGATCGAACTGCTGGATGAGATCGAGTCGGTGCTGGGCATCCAGTGCTCGCCGGTTACCTGGCCCATCGGCATGGGCAGGCGCCTGAAAGGCGTGTATCACCTGCTCCAGGACCGTGTTTACGTGTATGCCAGCGCCGGTCGCGAAAAGGCCTCCACCATCGAGACGGTCGAGGGCCTGGGTTCTCCGGAAGCCGAGGCGGTGCTCGGCGACGACGCCGCGGCCTTCCGCGAGGAAATCGAGCTGGTGAAGGGCGCCTGCCCGACGCATAGCGTCGAGGATTACCTGGCAGGACGTCAGACGCCGGTGTTCTTCGGCTCCGCCATCAGCAATTTCGGCGTCAAGGAGTTGCTGGACGAATTCGTGCAGCACGCGCCGGCACCGCGGCCGCGCGCCACGGAAGAGCGCGAGATCGCGCCGGGTGAAGCGGCGCTGACGGGATTCGTGTTCAAGATCCAGGCGAACATGGATCCCGGTCATCGCGACCGCATTGCGTTCATGCGGCTGTGTTCCGGCGAGTACCGCAGAGGAATGAAAGTCACGCACGTGCGCACCGGCAAGGCCGTGAAGATAGCGGATGCCATCACGTTCATGGCGGCCGACCGGCAGCACACCGAATCCGCGTACGCGGGCGACATTATCGGGCTGCACAACCATGGCACGATCAACATCGGCGACAGCTTTTCCGAAGGCGAGGCAGTACGCTTCGCAGGCGTTCCGAATTTTGCGCCGGAGATCTTCAGGCGCGCGATACTGAAGGATCCGCTGCGCCTCAAGGCCCTGCAGAAAGGCCTGGCGCAGCTCTGCGAGGAAGGCGCGACGCAGCTCTTCAAGCCTCTGCGGAACAATGACCTGATACTCGGCGCCGTCGGGCCGCTGCAGTTCGATGTCGTCGCGCACCGCCTGCGGGACGAGTACAGCGTCGACTGCCAGTTCGAGGCGGTGAACGTCGCGACCGCGCGCTGGGTGGAATGCGACGACGAACGCAAGCTCGCGGAGTTCCGGCGCAAGGCCCACGACAACCTTGCCATCGACCACAGCGACAGCCTGGTCTACATTGCACCGAGCCGGGTGAACCTCAACCTGACGGAAGAGCGCTGGCCGGAGATCCGCTTTCGCGAGACGCGCGAGCTTTGAAGTTGATCACCGCCTCCCGCAAAGCCGTGATCCCGGCCCGTCCCGCGCACCCGTACCGAGCGGCCAGGTAAAGCTCCGTCACTTGCTCCACGTCCTTCGGCGAGGCAACGCCGGTACTCGCCAGCCGGGCGGCGTAGGCCAGCGGGCTTTCCCCGACTGACGGCCTCAAGCCTGCTTTGCGCGTGAACCTGCCGTAGAGGCGTGCCGCGGCATCCTTGCGCCGCGGCCGGTAACGCCTGAGCAACAGCAAGCTCACAACGCTCACGAGCACGGCAAGGAGGCCGACGAGCGTCAGCATCATCTTGCGCCAGTCGGGCCGGTCCATGCCGAGCGACTGCATGAACGAGTTCTGCTTCTCCGGCCCGTAGCCGAGCACCCAGTCATTCCACTTCGCGTTGAAGGCATCCCAGGTCAGCACCAGGCGGTGCAGCAGGCGCGACGGCGCGTCCAGGCCCCAGCGCGCACCGATGCCGGCAAGCCGCGCACCGGACATGCCGCTCTCGATCCGTTCCGGCGCCACCGCCGCCGTCGGGTCGTAGCGCTCCCACCCGCGGCCTTGCAGCCATACTTCCGTCCAGGCGTGCGCGTCCGACTGGCGCACGATCATGTATTGGCCCATCGGGTTGATCTCGCCGCCCTGGTAGCCGAGCACGATGCGCGAGGGCAGTCCGGCCGCCCGCATCATCACCGCGAATGCCGACGCGTAGTGCTCGCAGAAACCCCGCCGCGTGCCGAACAGGAATTCGTCGACCGGGTGGCTGCCGAGCGGCGGCGGCTCCAGCGTGTAGTAAAAGGACTCCTCGTGGAATTTCCGCAGCACGTCCTCGACGAACTGCCGGTCGCTCCCCGCGGCACGCCGCATTTCGCGCGCCAGCTCGGCCGTTCGCGGATTCCGATCCGCCGGCAGGCGAACGTTCCGGGAGCGGACCCACTCCGGCAGGGCAGGATCGATGCGGTATTGCAGGTAAGACACCGCGCTGTAGGCCACCCGCTGGTCGATCGGCTGGGTGCTCGTCACCTGGTGCTCGCTGCCCATGAACCCGTTTTCGAGACTCCAGCCGTACGGGATGTCGAGCGCATAGACCCACCGCTGCTGTGTAGGCTCCATCGTGATCTCGTAGCGGATCGGCTCGCCATAGACCTCCAGCCCCGCACGCGCGTGGGGGTCGCCACCCGCCTCGCTGCCGGTCCAGGTGCGGCCGTTGAAGCGGTGCAGCACGAGCCCGCGCCAGTAGCGCTGGCTCGGCGGCGGGACGCTGCCTTCGAATTCGACACGAAACGCAACCGCATTCGATAGCGAGAGGCTGCTGATGTCGCCGGGGCTCATGCGATCGTTCAATCCCGCCGTGGCCCCGCTGGTGTCGATCGGCACCGCCCAGAACGGTGTCGCGATTCGAGGGAAGAGAATCCACATCGCGAGGGCCAGCGGCGACGCGTACAGGAGCAGCCGGCCGGCACCGCCGAAACTCGAGCGCGCAGGTTCCGACGCGGCGCTCGCCATGCGCAGCCAAGCCGTCATCGTCAGAACCAGGCCCGCGAGCAGGTAAGGCAGCGACCACACATACTGTTCGCGCAGCAGCGACGCCATGATCAGGAAGATCGAGATGAACAGCAGCACGAACTGGTCGCGGCGTTGCCGCGTTTCCAGCAGCTTGAGCGCTGCCATGACCGCAAGGAGCGCGGAGCCGGGACCGACGCCGCTGACGGTGTAATTGAACGAGGCGAACACCCCGGCGAAACACAGGAGCGACAGGACGATCCGCACCCAGGGGGGCGGCAGGCGCCAGCGTTTCCTTTCCATCTGCCAGCGTGCGACCGCGCAGGCGAGGAATGTGCCGGTAATCCACGGCGGCAGGTATTGGGTGTGCGGCGCGACGGCGAAAGCGAGCGCAGCCAGCGTCCAGGGCAGGCTCGCCAGCAGGGAACCGTCCGTGCCGCTGCGGCGCCTCATGTGCGCGTATCCCCCGCATCGAACAGCGCCAGCGCCTCCAGGCAGCGATGCCGGTGTGCGTCGCCGTGCGCCGGCGGAAAACACGTGCCGGGCAGCCGCAGCCCGTAGTCCCTGTGCGTCCTGTCGGCGTCGACGATCCAGCGCGTCAGGACGGACAAGCGTTGCTCCGCGTCCTCGAACGGTACCTCGGCGAAATCGAACCACTGGCTGCTGGTGTCCGCGCCCGCGAACTGTTTCGACAGGAGCTCGCCGCTGCGCGCATACGCTTTCCATGCCACGTGGCGGGGCGAATCACCATCGTGGAATTGACGAAAACCCGCGAAATCCTCCTCGCCGCGCGCATCGTGCTGCCGGTGACCGTGGGCGCTCTGAAGGGCCGGCGGCCGAGGCGCGTCCTCCGCGGGCGCCGGATAGACCAGCCCCTGCAGGTCCATGTGCAGCCACGACCAGGCGCGAAACAGCTCGAACGGATAACGCGTCCTGATGCCGAACCGTTGCAGCCGCACGGGGCCGCGCCGATTCGTCGGCATCGCCAGTGTGAAGACTCGGCTCTCGCCCGGCCCCAGGTCCGCGATACCGGATCTCACGCCGCCGGCCGACAGCTGCAGGTCGCGCCGCCCGTTGTCCGCGTGATTCGTGATCGCAATCCGGAATTCGAGCGATTGGCCGGCGAAGACAGGGTCCGCGCCGGCAAACCCGATCTCGAGATCCACCAGGTTGCGCTGGCACTGGTGCATCGAAACGAGGCCCAGCCCGGCCAGCAGGAACGTCAGCACGAAAGACAGATTGTTGTTGTAGTTCATCGAGCCGAGCAGCATGGCGAAGGTCATCAGCGCAAACACGAGGCCGACCCCCGTGGGCAGGATATAGATGCGGCCGGGACGCAGGCGGGTGAGGGCGTCGTCGGGGCCTTGGCGATTGCGTGCCCAGCGTGCCGCTCTGTCGGCGAGGGTCCTGCGAAGCCGGAAAGTGCTCACGTCGGTGCCGGCTACGGAATCTCCACGGACTTCAGCACGTGCCGCGTCAGTTCCGCGGGGCTGCGGTAGCGGGAGCCGCTCGCCGGGCGAAGGCGGTGACCGGCGATCCCGGGGAAGACCGCCTGCACGTCGTCCGGAAAGACGCCGGAGTGGTGCTGGATGAAGGCGTGCGCGCGGGCGGCGGCGGCCAGGGCAAGGGAGCCGCGCGGTGACAAGCCGGTTTCGATGTCGGGCGATTCGCGCGTATACCGGACGAGCGCCTGGATGTAATCGATCAGCGGCTCGCTCATATGGACCTGTTGCGCCCGCTCCTGCAGCTGCATCAACAGCTCCGGAGACAGCGTGGGTTGCACCTCGCCGAGCAGCTGCCGGCGGTCGGCGCCCGTGAGGAGGGCGCGTTCGTTTTCCTCGTTCGGGTAACCCAGCTGGATGCGCATGAGAAAACGATCGAGCTGCGACTCGGGTAGCGGAAAGGTACCGATCTGGTCGGAAGGGTTCTGGGTGGCGACGACGAAGAACGGCAGTGGCAGCGGGTGTGTCTGGCCGTCGACCGACACCTGCTGCTCTTCCATCGCCTCCAGCAACGCGCTCTGGGCTTTCGGGGTTGCGCGATTGACTTCGTCGGCAAGCACGAGCTGCGCGAATACGGGGCCGCGCTGAAATTCGAACTCGCCGCTGCCCTGCCGGAAAATCGATACGCCGACGATGTCTGCGGGCAACAGGTCACTGGTGAACTGAATGCGCTGGTAGCTCAAGCCGAGGACCCGCGCCAGCGCCTGCGCCAGCATGGTCTTGCCGAGACCCGGCAGATCCTCGATCAGGAGATGTCCCTTCGCGAGCAGGCAGGCCAGCGAAAGCGCGATTTCCGGGTCTTTGCCGAGAATGATCGAGCCGAGCGCTTTCCGGGCATTGTCGATGGCCGCTTTCTGCCCTTCCACGTTCAGCGGCACGAACTCGAGCGTGCTTCCGCGCTGCATCTTCAACTCCGTCTGTGCTGCAAGGAACCGCCGACCTTCCGCCATGGTGGCGCATGAGCGAGGCTCATGCACACGGCGGCGGCATCAAAATGTGAACTGTGGCACAGGACGGGGCACCTGTGGGCGCAGACGCATTATAAAGAACAGCGCCGGATCGGGCGTCAGGACCTCTCGTCGAGCGTGGCCAGCTTCGCGAGCTGTTCGTCGAGCCGGGCGATCTGCCGCTCGAATTCCGCGGCGCGCTGCTTTTCCTGTGTGACCACGTTCGCGGGCGCGTTGTTCATGAAATTTGCGTTCGCGAGCTTCGTTGTGCTGCGCTGCAGGTCCTTTCGAGTCCTGTCGCGCTGCCTTTCGAGCCGCGATCGTTCGGCATCGACGTCGATCGCACCTTTCATGGGTACGAGCAGTTTCATATCGCCGAGCAGCGCCGTGGCGGAGGCTGGCGCGGCTTCGTCCTCGTTCAAAACCCGGACGGATTCGATGCGGCCCACGCGCTCGAGCAGGTGTGCGTGCTCGGCCGCGCGTTGCCGATCCCGGTCGCTCGCCTGCTGTAACAGTACCGGCAGGGCTTTCCCCGGCGCGATATCCATTTCTCCGCGGATCTGGCGGATACCGAGGATGAACCGCATCACCCAGTCGAGCTCGCTTTCAGCAGCCTCGTCCTCAACCCCGTCGGTGGCCTCTGGGAAGGATTGCTGCATGACCGTAGCACCCTCTATCCCGGCCCGCTTCGCGACCTCGCCCCAGATCTCGTCGGTGATGAACGGGATGAGCGGGTGCAGCAGGCGCAGCAACGTTTCCAGTACCTCGAGCAGCGTCTGCCTGGCGCCCTGGACGGCGGCTGCCGGCGATTCGTCGGACTGCAGAACCGATTTGGAGAGTTCGAGATACCAGTCGCAGAACTCGTGCCAGGTAAAGTCATACAGTGACTGCGCCGCCAGGTCGAGGCGGTATGCGGAGAAGTGCTCGTGTACGGCGCGAATGACGCGATTGAGGCGCGAGCGGATCCAGCGGTCGGCCGGGCTGAACTCTGCCGGCCCTGCCCCGTAAGCCTCGGTGTTCATGAGGACGTATTGCGCGGCGTTCCAGAGCTTGTTGCAGAATTTCCGGTAGCCTTCGATGCGCCCGAGCTCGAAACGAATGTCGCGTCCCGTCGTCGCCAGCGCGGCGAACGTGTAGCGTAGCGCGTCCGCGCCGTAGGCTTCGATGCCGTTCGGGAACTGCCGGCGCGTTGCCGCCTCGATTTTCGGCTTGAGGTGGGGCTGCATGAGGCCGGCAGTGCGTTTCTCCACCAGTGTCTCGAGATCGACCCCGTCTACCAGGTCCAGCGGGTCCAGCACGTTGCCTTTCGACTTGGACATCTTCTGGCCGTCCTGGTCCCGAATCAGGCCGTGGATGTAGACCTCGTGAAACGGCACCTCATCGTTGAACTTGAGCCCCAGCATGATCATGCGGGCAACCCAGAAGAAAATGATGTCGAAGCCGGTCACCAGCACGCTGCCGGGATAGAAAGTGCGGAGGTCCGCGGTGTCCTTCGGCCATCCGAGGGTGCTGAAAGGCCACAGCCCAGACGAGAACCAGGTATCCAGCACGTCTTCGTCCTGCCGTAACCGCACATCGGCGCCGAGTCCGTACTTCTCACGCGCTTGCGTTTCGGAGCGGGCGACGTAGACGCGGCCCTCGTCGTCATACCAGGCCGGGATACGGTGCCCCCACCACAACTGGCGGCTGATGCACCAGTCCTGGATCTTCAGCATCCAGTCGTAATACGTCTTCGTCCAGTTTTCCGGGACGAAGCGGATGCGCCCCTTCCGGACCGCGTCGATCGCCGGGTCGGCGAGCGGCTGGATGTTCACATACCACTGGTCCGTCAGGTAGGGCTCGACGACCGCGCCGCTGCGGTCGCCGCGCGGAACGGCGAGCCGGTGCTCGTCCATGCCTTCGAGCAACCCCTTCGCGCGCATGTCTTCGACGATCTTTTCTCTCGCTGCGAAGCGGTCGAGACCGCGATAGTTCGCGGGCGCTGCGTCATTGAGGACGGCGTTGTCGTCGAAGATGTTGATGACGGGAAGCTCGTGCCGCAGGCCGACTTCGTAATCGTTGAAGTCGTGTGCCGGCGTGATCTTCACGCAGCCGGTGCCGAACTCGGGATCCACGTAATCGTCGGCGATTATGGGGATGCGCCGGCCGACGAGCGGCAGCTCGAT
>DATABW010000242.1:0-3420 GCA_036259375.1 Woeseiaceae bacterium | reverse complement strand
AGCAAATCCAGGCATTGCCGGGTCCTGATCCTGGGATCCGGACCGGCAGGCTATGCGGCCGCGGTGTACGCCGCGCGGGCAAACCTGAGGCCCGTGATGGTGAGCGGGATGGAGCAAGGCGGTCAGCTGATGACGACCACGGACGTCGACAACTGGCCGGGCGACGTCGAGGGACTGCAAGGGCCTGAACTGATGCAGCGCATGGAACGGCATGCCCGGCGATTCGGAACTGAAATAATCAACGATCACATCCACACCGCCGATGTTTCGCAGCGCCCGTTCGTGCTGACGGGCGATTACGGCACTTACACCTGCGATGCGCTGATTATCGCCACCGGTGCAACGGCGATGTATCTCGGACTTGCCTCCGAGCAGGCGTTTCGTGGCAGCGGCGTTTCCGCCTGCGCCACCTGCGACGGCTTCTTTTATCGCGGACGCGAGGTCGCGGTGGTGGGCGGCGGCAACACGGCGGTGGAAGAAGCCTTGTACCTCAGCAACCTGGCTTCGAAAGTGACGCTGGTGCACCGGCGCGACGCGCTTCGTGCGGAGAAAATCCTGCAGGACCAGCTGTTCCAGAAGGCACGCCACGGGAACGTCGAAATCCTGTGGAATCACGTGGTCGACGAAGTCCTCGGTGACGACACCGGCGTGACCGGTCTCCGGCTGCGCAGCACGCGCGAGCCGTCGCAGACCGCGACGCTGGACCTGGCCGGCGTCTTTATTGCGATCGGCCACCGCCCCAATACGGAACTCTTCGCCGGACAGCTCGAGATGCGCAACGGCTACATCGTCGTGCGCTCGGGACTCGACGGGGACGCAACCGCCACGAGCGTGCCGGGGGTATTCGCGGCCGGTGATGTCGCGGACTCGGTTTACCGGCAGGCTATCACCTCGGCGGGCGCCGGCTGCATGGCGGCGCTGGATGCGGAGAAATACCTGGATGCCGAAGACACGGACGAGAGCGCCAGCCACGCAGCCTGAGGATCCGGCGATCCGCGTCGAGATTCTCGACCGGATAGCCGAGATCGATGCCGCCGAATGGGACCGGCTGGCGGGCACCGATTATCCGTTCCTGACGCACGCTTTCCTGCACGCCGCCGAGACGACCGGCTGTGTCTCCAGGGCGACCGGGTGGCAGCCTCGGCACGTCGTCCTCCGCTCGGCAGGCGGCGCCGCCTTGGCGGCAATGCCGCTCTATGAGAAATCGCATTCCTGGGGCGAGTTCGTATTCGACTGGGCCTGGGCGCAGGCCTACCACCGCGCCGGCGTGGACTACTTTCCGAAGCTGGTCTCCGCCGTGCCGTTCACCCCCGCTCCCAGCCCGCGCCTGCTCGGTGACCCGGCACTGGCGCCGGCGCTGGTGGATGCGGCACTCGGGCTGGCCAGGGATCGGGAGCATTCCTCGCTGCACGTGCTGTTCCCCGGCCCCGGCGAACTGGAGGTACTGGGCGCGGCCGGCCTGAAGCTTCGCAAGGACTGCCAGTTCCACTGGCACAACCGGGACTACCACTCGTTCGACGACTTTCTCGCGACATTCAGCTCCGCAAAGCGAAAAAAAGCGCGCCGCGACCGGCGGCACGTCGGCGAGCAGGGGATCACGTTCCGCTGGCTCTCGGGCGAGCAGATCGATGCGGCGATCTGGACCGACGTGTACCAGCTGATCAGCGACACGTTCCTGCGGCGCGGCTCACTGCCCTACTTCGATTACGAATTCTTTCTCGAAATATCGCGGCGGCTGCCGCGGCAGATCCTGGTCGTGCTGGCCGAGCGCGGGAGCACGCCCGTAGCCGCCGCCGTCTTCTACGTCGGCGCGCATGCCCTGTACGGCCGATACTGGGGAAGTGACGCGCATTACAACGCGCTGCACTTCGAGACCTGCTACTACCAGGGCATCGAGTACTGCATCGCAAACCGTATCCGGCGGTTCGAGCCGGGAACGCAGGGAGAGCACAAGATCAGCCGGGGGTTTGTCCCTGTGAACACGTGGTCCGCGCATTGGCTCGCGCGCCCCGAATTCTTTGCGGCGGTCGGGCGTTACATCCGGGAAGAAGAACGGCACGTCGACCGCTACATGGCCGCGATTGATTCCCACAGTCCCTACCGCGGTGATCCCGCGGCCGGCGGCCGATGACGCTCGCCCGTGACGACCCGCGGCACATGAGGTGACGGCGCCGCAGATCAAATGGATCAGCCGTGACGACCCGGTCGACGCGTTTCCGGCCATTGATGCGGCGCTGGCGGTGCCCAACGGACTGCTCGCCGCCGGCGGCGACCTGTCCGGGGAGCGGCTGCTCTATGCCTACGCGCAAGGCATTTTCCCGTGGTTCGACCAGGGACAGCCGATCCTGTGGTGGTCCCCCGACCCGCGCTGCGTACTGGTGCCTGAAACCTTCCATGTCGCGCGGCGCCTGCGGCGCAGGCTCAGGAACTGCGCTTTCGAGATCACCTGGAACCGGAGCTTCGAACGGGTGATTGCCGCCTGCGGCGAGCCGCGGCGGCAGCAGTCCGGCACCTGGATAACGCCCGACATGCGCGAGGCTTTTTCGGGACTGCACCGCGACGGGTGGGCGCATTCCGTCGAAGTATGGCTCGATCGCCGCCTCGTCGGCGGGATTTACGGCCTCGCGATTGGCGCGGCCTTTTTCGGCGAATCGATGTTCAGCCGCGCGCCCGACGCGTCCAAGACGGCGATGCTCGCGCTGTGCCGGCAACTGGCCCGGCACGGCTTCGAAATTCTCGATTGCCAACTCGTGTCGCCGCACCTCCTGAGTCTCGGCGCCGCTCCGATGCCGCGCCGGGATTTCGGCCCGCTCGTCCGCCGCGCCTGCGAGAAACGGGCCCGCTACACGGCGTGGCCCCGCGAGCCGCTACCGGCACTGGAACTGATAGCGAATTGACCGAGCAGACGGCGGGCGGGCGTCAATTGCATTAGTGCGGTTGTTTCTGCACAATTCGGCGCCTGATTACCCACGGACACTAAGGTTTGGCGAAAGAAGAAGCACTTCAGATGGAAGGCGTGGTGACCGAGACGTTGCCCAACACGACGTTCCGCGTCGAATTGGAGAACGGCCACGTCGTAACGGCGCACATCTCCGGCAAGATGCGCAAAAATTACATTCGCATTCTCACCGGTGACAGCGTCACGGTGGAATTGACGCCCTACGACCTGAGCAAAGGGCGAATCGTTTACCGGGGACGATAAACGCGTGTCGATCGGCCCGCCGCAGTGCGGGTCCCCGGGTCGCTCCGAGACTTATTCCTTTGGCAGGCGTGCCAGTTTCTTGCTGGCCGGCTCCGCGTCCAGCTTGAGCGTGCCGTCCTGGCCGACCGTGACGCGGACGTGTCCACCGTCCGCGAGGCTCCCGAAAAGCAACTCTTCTGCGAGCGGCCGCTTGATGTGCTCCTGGATGAGGCGTGCCA
>DATABW010000241.1:0-3347 GCA_036259375.1 Woeseiaceae bacterium | reverse complement strand
GGCCGCCGGGCGCGACCAGTCGTTGCTCTGCATTGTCGAGTCGCCCGCCGACGTCATGGCCATCGAGGACGCGACCGGCTACAAGGGCCATTATTTCGTGCTGATGGGGCACCTGTCGCCGCTCGACGGCATCGGTCCGCGCGAGCTGGGCCTGCACCAGCTCGAGGAGCGGCTGGCGAACGAGAGCCTGGAGGAAATGATCGTCGCTACGAATCCAACGGTGGAGGGCGATGCCACCGCGCATTACGTCGCCGAGATGGCCGCGCGCTACAAGGTCCCCGCCAGCCGAATCGCGCACGGCGTTCCCCTCGGCGGGGAGCTGGAATACGTTGACGGCGGTACGCTGTCGCACGCTTTTTTCGGCCGTCGGATGGTGGATTAAGAGCAGGGAAAAAGGAGACGCGATGCCAGACAGAGATTGCATTTTCTGCAGGATTGCCGGCGGGGAGATCGAGGCGGAAGTGCTGTACCGCGATGAGCTCGTCGTCGCGTTTCGCGACACCAACCCGCAGGCGCCGACGCACGTGCTCGTTATTCCGCGCAAGCACATCGCCACCATCAACGATCTTGAGGAACAGGATGCGGGCAGCGTCGGCCGCCTGTACCTCGCCGCGCAGCAGATCGCGAAGGACGAAGGCATCGACCAGGACGGTTACCGCACGGTCATGAATTGCATGGAAGGCGCCGGGCAGTCGGTGTTCCACATGCACCTGCACGTGCTCGGCGGCCGACGCCTGGGGTGGCCGCCCGGCTGACGCGTCGGCTATCGCCTGGCCAGCCGCTCCGTGTTAGCGAGCAGGCGCTTGTAGCTTTCATAGCGCCGCGCGCTGATGCGGCCATCTGCGACGCGTGCCTTGACCTCGCAGCCGGGCTCGCGGCGGTGGCGGCAATTCGCGAAGCGGCAGGCAGCAGCCGCGTCGTGAACTTCACGGAAACCGCGGCCGACGCCGGCGGGATCGGCAATTGCGGGCGCGTAGTCCCGCACACCAGGCGAATCGATCACGGCGCCACCGTTCGGCAGCGATAGCAGCACCGAATTCGCGGTGGTGTGCCGGCCTTCGCGACGGGCTTTCGAGACCGCCGCCGTCGGCAGCACGCTGTCCCGCACCAGCCGGTTGATGAGGCTCGACTTGCCGACGCCCGACTGGCCGACCAGGATGGCGCGCCGTCCCGCCAGGAAGTCGAACAGCGCGTCCATATTGACGTTCCGGCCGGCGCTGCAACGCAGAGTGGCATAGCCGATCGCGTCGTATTCCTCCAGGGCCTGCTCGGATGCCGGTTCGATTGCGCCGAGATCAATCTTGTTGAAAGCGACGGCGGCGGTCGCGCCCATCAGTTCCGCGGCACACAGGTAGCGGTCGGTAATAAACCAGTCGGTCGCCGGGAAATCGGCGGTAACCACGACGAGCGCGTCGAGGTTGGCGGCGAGCACCTCGATCCCGCCGCGCAGGTTGGGACGGGTCAGCTCGTTCGCGCGCGGCAGCAGGCGGGTGATCAGCCAGTCCGGTTCATTCGGCAGCGGCACCGCCTCCACCCGGTCGCCGCAGACCGGATGCATGGTTCTTCCCTTGACCCTGGCGGCGGCCGTGGCGCCGTCGTCCAGCGACAGCGCGAACCGGCGGCCGAAGGTCGCAACCACTCGCGCCTGCGGCGCATGCTGACCGTGCGCTGATCCCGTTTGTTTCCGCGGCATGGGCGGGAAGTATGCCGCCGGTTCCGGCCAGTTGCATCAGGGGCAAGGGAATCCGTTAAGATGCACCGAGCAATTCTCGGGGCCGGCGACCACCGCAGGGGCTCGCACTGCGGCGATGTCGCGGCGCGACCCTGATATCGCCTGCGCTGCCGGTTCCTACGGCCGCGAGGAAGAGGGACCTCATGAGCGAACCGCGCACACCAACCTCCAACCTGCAGACCAACCTGATCTGGATCGACCTGGAAATGACCGGGTTAAATACGATGACCGACGAGATCATCGAGATCGCCACTATCGTCACGGATGACCAGCTCAACGAGATCGCGGAAGGGCCGGTACTCGCGCTGCACCAGCCCGAAGAGGTGCTGAATGCGATGGATGAGTGGAACACGCGCCAGCACGGCGCCTCCGGACTGGTGGCCAGGGTACTGGAGAGCCGCCTTACGCTCGCCGATGCCGAACGGCAGACACTGGAGTTCCTCCGGCAGCACGTTGCGGAGGGGGTTTCGCCCATGTGTGGCAACGGCATCTGCCAGGACCGGCGCTTCCTCGCGCGCCAGATGCCGGAGCTCGAAGCCTATTTTCATTACCGGAACCTGGACGTGAGCACCCTGAAAATCATCGCGCAGCGATGGGCGCCGGACGTGGCGGCGGGGTTCAACAAGGAATCTTCGCACCGAGCCCTCTCCGACATCCGCGATTCGATCGCGGAATTGTCGTACTACCGGCACGCGCTCTTCGACCCCCACGTGGTCCAGAGAGGCTTGTGATCCCGCTGCCCACTTCACCCGCTTGCGAGCGCAACCGACAGCCGATCCTGGAAGTGTTGCGGGAGGAGTTCCGGGATCGCTCCTGCGTGCTCGAGATCGGGTCCGGCACCGGTCAGCACGCGGTTTTCTTCGGCGCCGCGCTGCCGCAGCTGATCTGGCAGACCAGCGATCGGCCCGACAATCACGAGAGCATTTCTGTGTGGCTGCACCACGCAGCGCTGGAGAACGTGTTGCCGCCGCTGGCGCTCGACGTGGAAACTTTCGATCCCGCCGAGCTCTCATTCGATGCCGTGTTCTCCGCGAACACGGCGCACATCATGAGTCTGGACGCGGTCCGCTGCATGTTCCGGCTCGTCGGACGAGTGCTGGAAGCGGACGGCGTGTTCTGCCTCTACGGCCCATTCAATTTTGAAGGCGGTTTTTCCAGTGACAGCAATGCCGCTTTCGACCGATCCCTCAAGCAACGAGATCCCGCAATGGGCATACGCGACCTGGAGGAGCTGGACCGCTTCGGGGCAGCGGCGGCTCTGTCCCGGGTTCGCCTGTACGCGATGCCCGCCAACAATCACATCGCAGTCTGGCAAAAGCAACGGCAGGAGGACAGCGCAACATGACCACACACACGGGCGGCTGCCATTGCGGCCGCGTACGCTTCGAAGTCACGGCGCCTGCGGACCTGGAAGTAAACGAGTGCAATTGCAGCATCTGCCGCATGAGCGGCTACCTGCACCTCATCGTGCGCGCGTCAGATTTTCGGCTGTTGCAGGGCCAGTCCGATCTCGTCAGCTACACGTTCAATTCCGGGGTGGCGAAACATCTCTTCTGCCGTCACTGCGGCGTGAAGCCGTTTTACGTGCCGCGTTCGAACCCGAACGGCTACAGTG
>DATABW010000240.1:0-4441 GCA_036259375.1 Woeseiaceae bacterium | reverse complement strand
CGGCGCGGACGTCGCCACGGTCCTCAAGCATGCGGACACCGCGATGTACCAGTCGAAATCCGGAGCGGCCGGGCCGATCGCGGTTTATGCGCCGGCCATGAGCAGGCGCCTGCGAGACTGGCTGGACCTCGAAGCAATGCTGCGCCACGCGGTTCACGACAATCTGCTGAACCTGGTGTTCCAGCCCAAGTTCAACCTCCGCGAGAATCGGCTGGTCGGCGTAGAAGCGCTGCTGCGCTGGCGGGACGAAGAGTACGGCGACATATCGCCGGCGCGCTTCGTGGAGATCGCCGAGGACAGCGGCCTCATCATCGACCTGGGCGGATGGGTAGTACGCGCCGCCTGCAGGCAGCTGCGGAAGTGGCTGGATCGCGGCTGGCGAGTTCCGGTGGCCATCAACTGCTCGGCCAAGGAGCTGCTGCACGGTGACCCGGCGCGCGTCATCGAAACGGAAGCCGCGGCGGCAGGCGTGCCGACCTCGTTGATCGAGATAGAAATCACCGAGACGCTGCTGGTGAACGACTCGGTCGCTGTGAAGGGCGTGCTGGAAAGCTTTCGGCAGCTGGGCTGCCGGATCGCGCTCGATGATTTCGGCACCGGCTACTCTTCACTCGCGTACCTCACGCGCTTCCCGCCGGATCGCATCAAGATCGACAAGGCATTCGTGAGCGACGTCGACCGCTCAGCGAGCGACGCCGCCATCGCGAACGCAATCCTGTCGCTGGCGAGAAGCCTGGATCTCACGGTGACGGCGGAGGGCGTCGAGCGCCAGGGGCAGCTCGAGTGGCTGCGGGCGCGCGGGTGTCACGAGGTGCAGGGCTATCTGCTGTCGAAGCCTCTATCGCCGGAGGATCTCGAGCGGCGCTTTCTTTCGCAGGCCGGGGCGCGCACGGAACTCACGCGCGCGCCTTCTCCTCTCTGGCCGTGCACCGCAGCGCCTGCCGGTTCTCGATGAGCGGCTTCGCCGCCGGACGCGGGCCGGCAAGGCTCACCCTTCCCTTTCCGACTCCACGTCCTCGAGCGTCACCGTGCCCTCGAGCGAGTGGGTGAAGGCGGCCACGAATGCGTTGCGCAACAGGTTGACGGCGGCCGCCATCAACCCCGCATCAGGGTTTTCGAGCTCGCCCTCAAAGGGAATCTGCGTCGCCACCTGCTCTTCTTTCGGATCCTCCAGGATTTCGCCGACCGCGTCGACGACGGCTTCCCATGCCTTTTGCAGAGGCCCCGTCGACGGCTCGTCGAGCCGGAATATCTCCGCATTTTCGAGAATCGGCTTGATGTAGCCTTCGAACCGGCCGTCGGCAGCCGCGAGCTCGGCATACATCGAGAAAACGCCCTGTTCCGCATCGACGTTCAGGAATTTCTCGAGCCAGGGATTCACGTCCACCAGGCGGGCGCCCTCGAGGGAGAGGTTTACGTCGAAGGTGGGCACCTCGGACAGGGGATTGGCGTGGCCGCTGATCGAAAGGGGCGCGTCCTGCCCGAAGATGGCCCTCACTTCGAAACCCGCAAAGGTGGGGTCGTTACTTTTCTCCACGTTGGTCAGGTTACTGAGCAGCGCGTTCAGCCTGTGCAGTGTCAGCGACTCTTCCTGCTGGATACCCGGCGCGCGGAACGTTGCGGTACCGTCGATGACTTCGACCCGGTTGAAACGAAAAGGGAACAGCTTGCTGACCTGGTCCACCCAGTTCACGCCCGCGCCGAGCTGGGTCTCATCCGCGCGCTCGCCCTGGATCATGTTCAGCACGGGATTGTGCATCTGTATCTCGCCGACCAGCTGGCCCTCGAACAGCTCGGACCATTTGATGGAGACGTCCAGGTGCGGCATCGCGAGGAAAGGCTGTTGGCCGCTCGAGCCCTTCTTCACGACAGTCAGGTCGTGCAACTCGTAGGCGCCCCGGATCAGCGCGATATCGACATTGGCGACGTGACCCCGGTAATCGCCCATGTCGGCCAGCCGGTCGTTTACGTATCGTTCGACCACCAGCGGCAGCAGGGCACGCACGATGACAGCCACCGCCAGGATGACCGCGGCGACTATTACTATGTTGCGCGTGAGCTTCATCGGCCTTCCTGCTCCGCCAGACCGCGCTGCCGTTGTCCGCCAGCCTTATCGCGGCAGCAAGATGCGTGCCATCTACCAGGGCAGCTCCTCGCCGTTGGCGTGCCTCAAGGTCCCGCTCGTCCCGGCATCCAGCTCGTCTATTCTCGCGACTAGCATTGCCGCCGCCTCGGAGGGCTCGACATTGCCGGAATGCCCTGTCATATCGGTCCTCACATAGCCGGGATGCAGCAGGCCCACCGCGATGCCGCGCGGCGCCAGGTCGATCGCCAGTGAACGGCCGGCGGCGTTGAGGGCGGCCTTGGACATCCGGTAGCCGTAGCTGCCACCGGAGCTGTTATCGGCAATGGATCCCATACGGCTCGTGATCAACGCTACCCTGGCGCGGGCCGCCAGCTTGTCCATGAAGGCATGCACTGTCAGCAGCGGGCCCAGCGCGTTAACCCTGAATTGCTGCTCGATGCGGTCGCGCGCATCCGCGATATCGGCCAGGGTCTGCCTGCTCAGTACGCCGGCGTTGGCGATAAGCACGTCCACGTGGTCCACTGCGGCCGCCGCGCGTTGCAGCGCTTCGGCCGAAGTGACGTCCACGTCCTCGATGATTTCGGCGCCGCTGTCGCGCAACTCGCCGCTGCCGTGCCGGCACAGCGCGATCACGCGGTCGCCGCGTTCCCGGTAGATGCGCGTGATCGCGAGTCCGATCCCACGGTTCGCCCCGGTGATGAGTATGGTGTTGGCACTCATAAAGAGCCTCCCTGGAACTGCCGGCGCCGAGCCGATCCCGGCTGCCAGCTGTTACCATAGCTGAGTGCAGGTCACAGCTCACGCCTGGATGATGCCGACACCTGAAGATCGCGGCCGCTTGCTCCCGTGACGGACGCCGGTCTCCCTCTCACGCAGCACCGCACCGTTTTCGACCGTTGGCGGCCGATCTCGATCTCCCTGTACATGGCCCTCGTCGGCTATGGCGTCCTGGTCGGCATCCCGGTGATCAGCACGGCCTGGGTGAACCTGCTAGGGTTTTCGGAGGTGGAAGTGGGCCGGGTCGCCGGGGCGGACCTGGGCGGCCTGTCGCTGGGCGCGGCAATTACCGCGTTGTTCATCGCGCGGGTGGATCGCCGGCTGCTCGTGCTGTCCTCGGCCATCCTGGCGATTGCCGCCAATGCGCTCTGCACGGTTATGGTGGAATACGAGCAGGTGCTGTGGCTGAGACTCCTCGCCGGGTTCGGCAGCGGCATCTACACGGCCGTGGCGGTCGCCACACTGGGTGCCACCTCCCGGCCGGCACGTGCCTTCAACATGATGCTCTTCGCCTTCGCGTTTTCGCAGGCGCTCGAGCTGCACGTACTCCCGCAGTTGTCGATGGACGGGATCTACCTCGTCTTTATCGGCGCCTACGCCATATCGCTGCTCTTCGTCGGCTGGATTCCACCGCGGCCGGTGCCAAAGCGCATTGCAACCGGGCTCGACCCGGAGGAAGCCATCGCCGTCGCGCCGGCGGCGTTCCCGTCGGTACCGACCTACGTGCCCTGGCTCGTGCTCGGCGCCATTACCGCGACCTATATCAATATTGGTGCGTACTGGACCTACATCGAGCTCGCGAGCGCGCATCCATCCATCTCGACGGCCAATGCCGATTGGGTCGGCAAAGTGCTGGTCGGGGCCTCGTTCCTGAGTCTTCTCGGCTGCCTTTTTGCAACCGTCACCAGCAATCGCTATGGGCTGGCGCGGCCACTTCTGGTCACGCTTGCCGCCCATTCGGCCATCGTCGGGATGCTCGCTGCGGGCATCAACAACGTGAACATCGTCGTCAGCGTCTTCATGTTCAATTTCCTCTGGATATTCGTCGACGTCTACCAGATGGCGACGATCGCGAACGTGGATCATTCGGGGAGGTTCGCGTCCCTCATCCCGGCGGCGCAGGGGCTCGGCCAGATCATCGGCCCGAATGTCGCCGCAACCATCCTCGCCTTCGGCATGGGTTACAGCGGCGTTTTCATCATGTGCGCCTCCGCCACGATGAGCGGATTGCTTCTGTATGCTTTCATGTACATACGCCTCCGCAAGGCCATCCCTGCGTTGGCAGATGCAGCCTGAACCGCACCGATGACACTCCTCACCCGCACCGAGGCCACGCTGCCCGCCACCTGGTACTACGACGCGGACCACTACGAGCGCGAGCTCGAGGCCGTGTGGTACCGCGACTGGGTCTGCGTAGGCCGGCAGGAAGAGATTCCAGGACCGGGCGATTACCTCGTCGCCGAGATCGGCACCCAGCGCGTAATCGTCACGCGCAATTCGGAAGGCGTGCCGAAGGCCTGGCACAACACCTGCCGGCATCGCGGGTCACTTCTCTGCGAGTCGCTGCGGGGGCATTTT
>DATABW010000239.1:0-2327 GCA_036259375.1 Woeseiaceae bacterium | reverse complement strand
CATCGGCATTCAGGATTGCCCAGTCGGGACAGGGCGGCCCCTGCAGGATTTCTCCTTTCGCCCGGGCGATCTCCTCGATGCTGCCAAAACCCTCCAGGTGCGCGGGCGCGGCATTCGTGATCACGACAATTCGTGGTGCTGCCAGCGCAGTCAGGTAGGCGATCTCGCCGACATGGTTTGCCCCCATTTCGATCACGACGAACCTGTGACTGGTTTCGATCTCGGAGAGCATCAGCGGTACGCCGATGTCGTTGTTGAGGTTGCCGCGGGTCGCCAGGGTCGGTGCCGACATTCCCAGGCAAGAGGCAATCAGTTCCTTCAAGGTGGTCTTGCCGTTGCTGCCGGTGAGGCCGACGACGTCGGCCGGCATCCTTCGGCGCCAGTCCGCCGCGAGCGCGCCGAGAGCGCGCCGCGTGTTGTCGACCCTGATTACCGGCAGATGACCATTGAGGGCGTCGCAGGCAACGGCGCCGGCCGCCCTTGCGGCGGCAGCGCGGCCGATGAACTCTTCGCCGTCATAGTTCGGGCCGCGCAGCGCAAAGAACAGCTGGCCGGCGGCGAGAGTGCGGGTATCCGTGCTGATGCCGTGGAACGCACCATCGTTGCCCCGCAATGTTCCGTGCAGGATTTCGGCAGCCTGTGACAAGGTACCCTCGATCACTGTCCGTCACCTGTGGACGTGCGGCCGGCAAGGTTCGCAAAGGCGACCTCGTAATCCGAAAAAGGCCTGCGAGTGTTGCCGATGACCTGGTAGTCCTCGTGGCCCTTGCCCGCGATCAGCACCACGTCCCGGTCCCTGGCATGCTCGATAGCAAACGCTATGGCGGCGGCGCGATCCTCGATGGCAACCGCACCTCCCTTCATGTTGTGCAGCACCGCCGCGATAATTTCCGCGGGATCTTCCGACCTCGGGTTGTCGCTGGTAACGACCGCGTGATCTGCAAGCTTCGAGACGATCCTGCCCATGTCCGCGCGCTTGCCGCGATCGCGGTCGCCGCCGCAACCGAACACGCACCACAGGGCGCCCTTGCAATGGTTCCTCAGTGTCTGCAGCACCGCTTCGAGGCCGGCAGGCGTATGCGCATAATCTATGTACACGACCGGCGTTTGCGCATCGCCCGCAGGCTTCACCCTCTGCATGCGTCCCGGCGGCGGGAGGACGCGGCTCAGCACATCGACCGCTCCCTCCAGCGGCACATCCCAACTCAACAGCTGCGCCAGCACGAGCGCTCCATTGGCTACATTGAAGTCGCCGGCGAGCGGCAAGTGCATGCGGGCGCTGCCCCACGAGCTGCGGACATCGACCAGTGATCCGTGCTCGTCCGCTTCCACGACCTGCATATGCACATGCGTCATGGGGGCGGCGTCGGCTTCGGCAGTGGTCGAGACAGCGACGACATTGTCCATGCGCTGGTCGGCGCAACGATTTGCAAGCCGCAGTCCGAACTCGGCGTCGACCATCACGATGCGGTGCGGCACATCACCGTCCATGATGAAGCGCGCCTTGGTTTCGCCATAGGCTTCCATGTCGCCGTGATAGTCGATGTGGTCGCGGCTCAGGTTGGTGAAGAGAACGGAGTCGAAGCGAACACCGTCGACACGCTTCTGGTGCAAGGCATGAGATGAAACTTCCAACGCCGCGAATGCCGCTCCTTCGGCCAGGAATTCCGAGAGCTTGCGGTGCAGCTCGATGCAGCCCGGTGTCGTCAGGCCAATATCCCGGTCCAGGGTACCGATGCCCGCGCCCAGCGTTCCCATGTAGGCGCAGGAACGGTCCAGCAACTGCATGCACTGTGCAATGAGGAACGCCACCGTCGTTTTGCCGTTCGTGCCGGTAACGCCACTGACGCTCATGCGATCTGACGGCGCGTTGAACCACCTGTTGGCGATTTGGCCCAGTTTATAGCTGAGGCCAGGCACCGCTACCGCGGTGACGCCTGCCTCGGGCTCGCGGCCGGCTGCCGTCGCACTGTCCCACACGACCGCCACGGCGCCTGCTTTGACCGCCTGCGCCGCAAAGTCGAGCCCGTGGCTGCTTGCGCCCTGGCAAGCCAGGAACACGTCACCCGGAGACACCGACCTGCTATCCGTGGTGATCCCGCTGACCGGCACTGCGGGCGCGTCGGCGATCCCCTCGAGCAACCAGTGCAGGTCTCGCGCCATCGTCCCTGTTTTAGCTTGTGACATTGCAGCAAGGCTCATCTAATTGCTCGTCGACATCGCGGACTTGCTTATTGCTGACTTACTTATCGTTGACTTACTCATGGCCTGCATGACGCTGCCCGGATCGCGCGCGGGCAGCGCGTCGGGAGGAACCGCTAGCAGCC
>DATABW010000238.1:0-18616 GCA_036259375.1 Woeseiaceae bacterium | reverse complement strand
GGATGATTTACGCAATCGATCGTTGTTTCGGGAGGATGCCCGAATGTCAGCTCGTGATCTGGTGCCTGCTGCAGATTCTGTTCCTGGGCATCATGGACTGGCTCACCGGGTTCGAACTTTCGTTCGCGGTCTTTTACCTGGTGCCTGTTTCGGTTGCGGCATGGTACGGCACGGGCACGACGACCTACGGCGTCGCACTCGTGGCGACCGGTATGTGGTTCGTGGTGGAGTACGCGACGGACTACACCTACAGCGCCCAGTGGATCCTCTACTGGAACTCGGCGGTGCGCCTGGTGTTCTTCGGCGTCGTCGCCTTCCTCATCTGCCAGCTGCGGTCGCACGTCGAGTCGCAGCAGCGGCTGGCGCGCACCGACCACCTCACCGGGCTGCTCAACCGCGCCGGTTTCATGGAATTGTCCGAGGTGCTGGCCAGCAGCGCCGCGCGCTACGATTTGTCGCTCGTCATCGGCTTCATCGATCTCGACGGCTTCAAGAAAGTGAACGACACGCTGGGGCACTACCACGGCGACGAGGTGCTGAAGACCGTCGGTGAGACCATGACGCAGATGACGCGAGAAAGCGACATTTCGGCGCGGCTGGGGGGCGACGAGTTCGCGGTGCTGCTGCCGAACACGGACCTCGACGGCGCGCGGGCCTATTTCGGAAAGCTGCACCTCGAGCTGCTGGACGCGATGCGGCGGCACGGCGGCTCGGATATCGGCGTCAGCATCGGCGCAGTCGTGTTCGAACGCGGGCCGCCGCCCCTGGACGAGGCGCTCAGGCTGGCGGACGACCTCATGTACCGCGCCAAGAAGAGTGGCCGCACGAGCGTGCTCGTGGAGCCGCCGCCGGGGGTGACGCCGCTACGCCGCGTCGGCGGCTGAGGGGTCGTAGCCGAGATTGGGCGTGAGCCATCGCTCGACTTCCTCGATCGGCCAGCCTTTCCGGGCGGCCAGCGATTCGACCTGGTCGCGCCCGACCTGGCCCACCGAGAAATAACGCGAGTCCGGGTGCGAGAAGTAGAAGCCGCTGACGGCGGCGGTAGGCACCATGGCGAACGACTCGGTCAGCCTCAGGCCGATCTTCGATTCCACGTCGAGCAACCGCCATAACTGCCCTTTCTCCGTGTGATCCGGGCACGCAGGGTAGCCCGGCGCGGGACGGATGCCGCGGTAGCGCTCCGCTATCAACTCCGCGTTGGAGAGTTTCTCGTCCGGGGCGTAGGGCCAGTATTCCTTCCGCACGCGCTCGTGCAGGTACTCGGTAAAGGCTTCCGCGAGGCGGTCGGCGAGCGCCTTCAGCAGGATGCTGCTGTAGTCGTCGTGATTGCCTTCGAAAGCCTTGACGTGTTCGTCGATCCCGAGTCCGGCGGTCACTGCGAACGCGCCGATGTAGTCCTCGATGCCGGCTCCCGCGGGGGCGACGTAGTCGGCCAGGCAGTCCTGCGTCTTTCCGGGCGGTTTGGCGCGTTGCTGGCGCAGGTGATGGAGACGCATCAGTTGCTCGGTGCGTTCATCGTCGCGGTAAACGGAAATATCGTCGTCGTCCACCGTGTTCGCGGGGAAAAAGCCGATGATCGCGCGCGCCTCCAGCCAGCGCTCCTTGATGAGGCGGTCCAGCATCTGGCGGGCGTCGTCATAGAGGTTTCGCGCTGCCGCGCCCACCGTCGGATCGTCGAGAATGTCGGGGAAGCGGCCGCCGAATTCCCAGGCATTGAAGAACGGCATCCAGTCGATGTAATCGACCAGCTTCGCGAGATCGACGTCATCGAACACCTTCGTGCCGAGGAACGCCGGCTGCGGCGGCCGGTAATTGCTCCAGTCGCAGCGATGCTTCTTTTCACGCGCCTGCGCCAGCGTGAGCTGCGGCGCGAGCCGCGACTTGCCCGCGTGGCGTTCGCGCCGGGCCGCGTTCTCGCGCCGTGTTTTCTCGACCAGCACGGCACGGGAGCCGGCTTCCACCAGCGCCTGCGCAATACCGACGGAGCGCGATGCGTCCTTCACGTAAATGACCGGACCCTCGTAGTTCGGCTCGATCTTCACGGCCGTGTGCGCCGGCGAGGTCGTGGCGCCGCCGATCAGGAGCGGCAGGTCGAAGCCGAGCCGCTGCATTTCCCGCGCGACGTTCACCATCTCGTCGAGCGAGGGCGTGATGAGCCCGGAGAGGCCGATAATCTGCGCGTTCTCACGCTTGGCGGTGCTGAGGATCTTTTCGCAGGACACCATCACGCCGAGGTCGATCACCTCGAAGTTGTTGCATTGCAGCACGACACCCACGATGTTCTTCCCGATGTCGTGCACGTCGCCTTTGACCGTCGCCATGACGATCTTCCCGTTCGTTTCGCGCGCCCCGCCCTTTTCCTTCTCGATGAACGGGATGAGGTGCCCGACGGCCTTTTTCATGACCCGCGCAGACTTCACGACCTGCGGCAGGAACATCTTGCCGGAGCCGAACAGGTCGCCGACGACGTTCATGCCGGCCATCAGGGGCCCTTCGATCACGTCGAGCGGCCTGGCGGCGGCGAGCCGCGCTTCCTCGGTGTCCTCGATGACGAACTCGTCTATCCCGTTGACGAGCGCGTGCTCCAGCCGTTTGTCGACCGGGAGCTCCCGCCAGCCGAGATCCTGCACGCGCGCCTGTTGCCCGGCCTGCCCCTTGAAGGACTCCGCCAGCTGGAGCAGGCGCTCCGTCGCATCGTCGCGGCGATTGAGCACCACGTCCTCGACCGCTTCGCGCAGCTCTTTAGGCAGGTCCTCGTAGATCGCGAGCTGCCCCGCGTTGACGATACCCATATCCATGCCGGCTCGTATCGCGTGGTAGAGAAATACCGAATGGATGGCTTCGCGCACGACGTTGTTGCCGCGGAACGAAAACGAGACGTTGCTGACGCCGCCGCTCACCAGCACGTGCGGCAGCTCCTGCTTGATCCTGCGGGTGGCTTCGATGTAGTCGAGGCCGTAGCTGTTGTGCTCCTCGATGCCGGTCGCGATCGCGAAGATGTTCGGATCGAAGATGATGTCCGCGGGATCGAAGCCGACCTCTTCCGTGAGTATCCGGTAGCAGCGTTTGCAGATCTCGACCTTCCTGTCGACGCTGTCTGCCTGCCCCTGCTCGTCGAAGGCCATGACGACGAGGGCAGCGCCGTAATCCCTGGCGAGCCGCGCATGCTCGATGAACTCTTCCTCGCCTTCCTTCAGGCTGATGGAATTGATCACGGATTTTCCCTGCACGCAGCGCAGCCCCCTCTCGATGACCGTCCACTTGGAGGAGTCGATCATGATCGGCACGCGGGCGACGTCCGGCTCCGAGGCGATGAGCTTGAGATAAGTCTCCATCGCCTCCTCCGAATCGAGCATCCCCTCGTCCATGTTGACGTCGATGAGCTGCGCGCCGTTCTCCACCTGCTGGCGCGCGATCTGCACCGCGTCGCCGTACTCGCCCGCTTCGATCAGCCGCCTGAAATGCGCCGAGCCCGTGACGTTGCTGCGCTCGCCGACGTTGACGAACAGGTCGTCGGGTCCGATGGAGAGCGGCTCGAGGCCGGACAGGCGGCAACGCACCGGTACCTCCGGCACCTTGCGCGGCGCCTTGCCGCGAACCGCCTCGCCCAGCGCGCGGATGTGCTCCGGGGTCGTGCCGCAGCAGCCGCCCACGAGGTTGACGAGGCCGCTGGATGCGAATTCACCCACGATCTCGGCCATCTGCCCGGGGGTTTCGTCGTACTCGCCGAACTCGTTCGGTAATCCGGCATTCGGGTGCGCGCTGACCCGCGTGTCGGCCACGCGCGCGAGCTCCGCGACGTAGGGCCGTAGGTCGGCGGCGCCCAGCGCGCAGTTGAGGCCGATCATGAAGGGCTTCGCGTGCCGCACTGAATTCCAGAAGGCCTCGGTCGTCTGGCCCGACAGGGTGCGCCCGGAGGCATCCGTGATCGTGCCGGAGATCATGACCGGCAGCTCGAACCCGAGCGCCGCAAAACTGCGGCGAACGGCGAAGATCGCCGCTTTCGCGTTCAGCGTGTCGAAGATCGGCTCGATCATCAGGAAATCGACGCCGCCCTCGATGAGGGCCGTCGCC
This sequence comes from Woeseiaceae bacterium, assembly GCA_036259375.1. GTDB lineage: Bacteria > Pseudomonadota > Gammaproteobacteria > Steroidobacterales > Woeseiaceae > IDS-8. The sequence continues at coordinate 14,542 of DATABW010000238.1, read as the reverse complement.
GCTTCCTGGTAGGTCTTCGCCAGTTGCCCGAACGTGACGTTGCGGTAGCCCGGGTCGTTGACATCCGGCGAGATCGAAGCCGTTCGGTTCGTGGGTCCCAGGATGCCGGCGACGAAGCGCGGCCGGTCGTCGCGGGCCGCGACGTCGTCCGCCACGTTGCGCGCCAGCCGCGCCGCGGCCAGGTTCAGTTCGCCGACCAACGATTCCATGCCGTAGTCGCTCATCGACGGCCCATTGGAGTTGAACGTATTGGTCTCGATGATGTCGGCGCCCGCTTCGAGGAAACCGCGGTGAATCTCCTCGATCACTTCGGGGCGGGTGATCGACAGCAGGTCGTTGTTGCCTTTCAGGTCGCGTTCCCATTCGCGAAAGCGGGTGCCGCGGAAATCGTCCTCCGAAAGTTTGTAGGCCTGGATCATGGTGCCCATGGCGCCGTCGAGGAGGAGGATGCGGCGGTCGAGGGACTGCAATAAAGCCTCGATTCTTTGTTCGCGGGTCATGAAACGGTCCTTGTTGTTTAGCTGGCGGGGAGGTGTATTGCGGGTAGCGCGCTCGTTGCCATTGGATCGCCCGTGGGACGGGCTCCTGCAGGGCGGACACCTAAAGCGTGGCAGATGGCGTAGGTGAGCTCGGAGCGGTTCAGCGTGTAGAAATGGAATTCGTCGATGCCTTCGCGCTGGAGCTGGCGCACCTGTTCGATAGCGACGCTGGCGGCTATCAGGCGGCGCGTTTCGGCATCGTTATCGAGGCCTTCGAAGCGCTCGTGCAGCCATTGCGGGACCGTGGCGCCGCAGGCTTCGGCGAAGCGCTGCAGCTGTGGAAAGCGCGTAATCGGGAGAATGCCCGGGACGATCACCGACTCGATGCCGGACTGCGCACAGCGATCGCGGAAACGCAGGTACAGATCGACGTCGAAAAAGAACTGCGTGATCGCGCGCGAGGCACCCGCGTCGATCTTCCGCTTCAGGTTGTCGAGGTCGAACGCGGCGTCCGGCGCCTCCGGGTGCACTTCCGGGTAGGCCGCGACGGAGATGTCGAAATCGGCCACGCGTTTCAGGCCGCGCACCAGATCCGCGGCGTACGCATAACCGCCGGGACTCGGCTCGTACCGTTGCGTGCCCTTCGGCGGATCGCCGCGCAGCGCGACCAGGTGCCGGATGCCCGAATCCCAGTATTCCCGCGCGATGTCGTCGATTTCCTCACGACGCGCGCCGATGCAGGTGAGATGCGGCGCCGCGGTCAGGTGCGTGTCGCGGGTGATGCGATTGACGGCCGCGTGGGTGCGCTCGCGGGTGGAGCCGTCGGCGCCGTAGGTGACGGAAACGAAGCGCGGCGACAGCACGGACAAGCGCTCGATCGACGCCCAGAGCGTCTGCTCCATCTCCGGCGTCTGCGGCGGAAAGAATTCGAAGGAAACCTTGGTCATCGTCATCTCCTTCCTGTAATCAGGCGGCGGCGCTCTGCCGCTCCGCGTCCGTCGCGACCGATAACGTCCACTCCGGGCCGGCTGCGGGCAGCAGCCGCGGCCGTCCGAGGCGCAGTCCCGCCGCAGCGCTCCATTCGGCCAGTGCACGCTGGACCTCGGCGGCCGGGCGGCCGCGCAGTTCCTCCACGATGACCAGGCGGCCGCCGGACGACAGCAGGCGCTTTGCCTCGGTGAGCGCCTGTACCGGACGCTCGGCGCCCGCGAGCACGCCATCCAGCAGGATCGTATCGAACTCCCCGTCCGCGAACGGCAGGCGGTACATGTCGCCCTGGCGCAGGCTGCAGTTGGGTAGTCCTGCGAGCATCAGCTCGCGCCGCGCGAACTGGCGGGCGTCGGCATCGACGTCGACTCCAATGGCGCGGTGAGCGCGGCTGGCGAGCAGCTTCAGCAGGCGCCCGCGCCCGCAGCCGATGTCGAGCAGGTCACCGAGCGGGGCGGTGATCGTCAGGTCGAGCAGTGCGCGGTGCACGGCGCGGTCGACGTCGCCGGCTTCACCGGGGTCATCGAAGCTGTCCAGGCCGCGAAGGCGGCGCAGTTGCGCAGCATCGGCGGCGACCAGGGGTTCGTTGTCCGGCACCAGCTCCAGCAGACGCGCGACCGAGCCGCGGCGGGACGACGGCAGCCGGTAGTACACGCGCTTGCCGTCGCGGAACCGCTCGAGCAGGCCGGCATCGACGAGCTGCTTGAGGTGCTGGGAGATGCGGGGCTGGCTCTGCCGCAGGACCTCGGTCAGCTCGGACACGCTGCATTCGCCCTGGCGGCAGAGCGCGACGAGGCGCAGGCGAACGGGGTCGGCGAGGGCCTTGAGCCGGGACAGGAGCGCGGTGGTACCGGAGTTCATTAATGAATTAGCATATATTTATATGTTAAGCGGAAACGGCAGTTTAGCACAGGAATCGGGGCCCGCAAGGGCGTTGTCACGTCTTTTCGGGCGACAGCGGGGGCGACGGCGGGTGCCGGTGGGAGGGGCTAGCGCGAGCGGAGGGGTCAGTGCAGGGTGTCGGAGGGGCGGAGGCCGCTGTCGGCGAACAGGCGCTCGATGTCTATGGAGTCGAAGGTGCGGACACGGCCGCAGTATTCGCAGGTGACCTCGATCTTGCCCTGTTCCTCCAGCACTTCGGCCGTTTCCTCTTTACCGAGCAGCTTCAGCACGTCCTCGGCGCGGCGGTCGGTGCAACGGCAGCGGAACACCGTCTCGCGCGGGCGAAAAACCCGGAGGTCGTCCTCGGCGAAGAGCCGGGTGAGCAGGTCCGGGCCGACGCCGCCGGCGACGTCGCGCAACCCCAGCGTCGACGCCAGCAGCCCGACACGGCGCCAGTCGTCGGCGGCCGGGTCGCCTGCGCTCGGCATCTGCTGCAGCAGGATGCCACCGCAGCAGCGGCGGTCGCTGACCAGCTGCAGGTGGCTCGGCACCTGGGCGGAGCGCGCGTAATAATGCTCGATGCTGTTGGCGAGCGAATCGCCGCTGACTTCCACGATGCCCTGGTAAGGGCGTTCCATGGCGCCGGCGTCCACCGTGATGGCGCAGCGCGCCTTGTTCACGAGGTCGGCGAAATCGAGGTCCTCGTCCAGGGGTCCCGCGCTGGCCATGCCGCGCAGCTCGAGCTCGCTGGTGCACTGCACGACCAGCATTGCCAGCGGGCCGTCGCCGCTGATCTGCAACGTAATGGAACCGTCGAATTTCAGGCTTTGCGCGATCAGCGCGCTGGCCGCGGCGGACTGCCCCAGCGTTTCCAGCACCGGCTGCTCGTAATTGTGACCGAGCAGCATCCTGTGCCAGCTCCGCTCGAGCTGGATGACGGCGCCCCGGATCGGCAGCGTCTCGAAGACGAACGGCATCACGATGTCGCTCTGCACGTTCATGAGGAGAGCAGTCGCTCCTTCAGGAGTCGGTTCACCTGCTCCGGGTTGGCCTTGCCGCGCGTTTCCTTCATAACCTGTCCGACAAAGAAACCGAGCAGTTTCTCCTTGCCGGCGCGATATTCCGCGGCTTGGGCGGGATTGGCCTCGATGACCTTGTCCACGATCGGCAGGATAGCCGAAGAATCGGTGATCTGGCGCAGGCCCCGCCGCTCGATGATTTCGTCGGCGCCGCCCTCGCCCGCCCACATCGCCTCGAACACGTCCTTGGCGATCTTGCCCGAAATCGTGTTGTCCTCGATGCGGTCGAGCAGCCCCGCGAGCTCTTCCGCCCCGATCCGGCTGTCCTCGATTTCCAGCCCGTCGCGGTTCAGCGCAGCGGAGAGATCACCGATGATCCAGTTGGCTGCGGCCCTGGGGCCGGCCGTTGTGGCCGCGGAGGCGGCTTCGAAGTAGTCGGCGACTGCCCGGTTCAGCGTCAGGATCTCCGCGTCGGCAGGTTTCAGGCCGAACTCGTCCGTGAACCGCTGCCGCTTCGCGGCCGGGAGCTCCGGCAGTGTCTCGCGGACGGCGGCGATGAACGCTTCGTCGATCTCGATCGGCAGCAGGTCCGGGTCCGGGAAATAGCGGTAGTCGTTCGCCTCTTCCTTGCTGCGCATCGGGCGCGTTTCGCCTTTGTCCGAGTCGAACAGGCGGGTCTCCTGCACGACGGCCCCGCCGTCCTCCAGGACCTCGATCTGCCGCTCGATCTCGAAGTTGATGGCCTTTTCCACGAAACGGAAGGAGTTGAGGTTCTTGATCTCGGTCCGCGTGCCGAGCTTCGACTCGCCGCGCGGGCGAACGGACACGTTGGCATCGCAGCGGAACGAACCTTCCTGCATGTTGCCGTCGGAGATCGCGAGATAGCGCACCAGTGTGTGGATGCTGCGCATGTAGGCGACTGCTTCCGCGGCGGACCGCAGATCCGGTTCCGAAACGATCTCCAGGAGCGGCGTGCCGGCGCGGTTGAGATCGATGGCCGTGAAGGCGCCGAGGCCGTGGATGGACTTGCCCGCGTCCTCCTCGAGATGCGCGCGCGTGATGCCGATGCGCTTCTCCGAACCCTGGTCATCGAGGATCACGAGCTCGCCGGCCGCCACGATCGGCTGCTCGTACTGGCTGATCTGGTAGCCCTTCGGCAGGTCGGGATAGAAGTAGTTCTTGCGCGCGAGCACCGAGCGGGCCGCGATCGTCGCGTTCACCGCCAGCCCGAACTTGCAGGCCATACGCACGGCTTCCTCGTTCAGCACCGGCAGGACGCCGGGATAGCCGAGATCGATCAGCGAGGCCTGTTTGTTGGGTTCGGCCCCGTAGGCAGTCGGTGCGCCGGAAAAGATTTTGCTCGCGGTGGCCAGCTGGGTGTGGATTTCCAGCCCGATGACCGCTTCCCAGCGCCCGCTCACGCGAATCCCTCCGGACAGGCACGATGCCAGTCGGTGAGGAGCTGGTACTGGTGCGCCACCTGCAGGATGCGCTCTTCCGAGAAATGCGGGCCGACGAGCTGCAGGCCCACCGGCAGGCCGTCCGCGAAGCCGCAGGGCACGGAAATACCCGGCAGGCCGGCGAGATTCGCGCCGATCGTGTAGATGTCGTTCAGGTACATCGTGATCGGGTCGACCGTCTTTTCGCCCAGTGCAAACGCCGGCGTGGGCGCCGTCGGGCCGGCAATCACGTCAACGCTTTCGAACGCGTTCCTGAAATCGGCGGTGATGAGCTGACGCACCTTCTGCGCTTTCAGGTAATAGGCGTCGTAATAGCCGGCGGACAGCACGTAGGTGCCGGTCATGATGCGGCGCTTCACCTCGGCGCCGAAGCCTTCGCCGCGGCTGCGGCGGTAGAGGTCGAGCAGGTCCGAAGGGTTCTCCGCCCGATGGCCGAAACGCACCCCGTCGAAGCGCGAGAGGTTGGACGAGCACTCGGCCGGGGCCACAACGTAATAGGTCGGCACGGAAAGATCGATGGTCGGCAGGTCGACTTCGACCAGCGTGGCACCCTGCTCCTCGATTACCGAAAGAGCTTCGCGCACTCGCGCGGCGCATTGCGGGGCCAGCCCTTCGTCGAAGTGCTGGCGCACGACCCCGACGCGCAGTCCCTTCAGCGGAGAAGACAGTGCTTTGAGGTAATCGGGTACCGGATGGTCCACCGAGGTCGAGTCCTTCTCGTCCAGCCCCGCCATGACGCCGAGCAACAGCGCCGCGTCTTCGGCGCTACGCGTGACGGTGCCCGCCTGGTCGAGACTGGAGGCGAACGCCACCATGCCATATCGCGACACCCGGCCGTACGTGGGTTTCAGGCCGACGGTGCCGGTCAGCGCGGCGGGCTGCCGGATGGAACCGCCGGTGTCGGTGCCGGTGCCCGCCGGCACGATGCGTGCTGCGACGGCCGCCACGGTGCCGCCGGACGAGCCGCCCGGCGAGCGCGACAGGTCCCACGGATTTCGCACCGGTCCGAAGTAGCTGGTCTCGTTCGACGAGCCCATCGCAAACTCGTCCATGTTCGTCTTGCCGAGCATCACCGCGCCGGCGGCCCTCAGGCGCGCCACCACCGTCGCGTCGTACGGCGAGACGAAATGCTCCAGCATGCGGGAACCGCAAGTCGTCCGAACGCCTTCGGTGCAGAACAGGTCCTTGTGCACGAGCGGCAGCCCCTGCAAGGGCAACGAGCGGCCCGCGGCTCGCGCCTCGTCCGCCACGGCAGCGGCGGCGAGTGCTTCGCCGTCGGTGACGGTGATGAACGCGTTCAGCCGCTCGTTCAGGAGCCCGATCCGCTCGAGCAGCGCTTCCGTGAGCTCGACGGCGCTGAAGTCGCCGCGCTCCAGTCCGCGCGCCAGCTCCGAGAGCGTCCGGACGTGTAAGCCTTCCGCGTTCACTAGTCGATGACTTTGGGAACCAGGTAGAAACCGTCCTTCGTCACCGGCGCGTTCGCCTGGATGGCATCGCGATCGATTTGCTCGGTCACGACGTCGGCGCGCAACCGCTGTGACTGGTTCAGCGGGTGCGCCATCGGCAGCACATCCCCCACCGGCGCCGCCTGCAACTGGTCGACGAAATCGACGATGCGCGACAGCTTGTCGACCACGTCTTCGAGCTCACTTTCTTCGAGTTGCAACCGCGCGAGCGTCGCTATGTGTTGCACCTGTTTTGCGGTTAATGACACGGAAACGATCTGACTGTGACAGCCTTCGCATTTCAGCGTGGCCGAGGGCCAGCAATGATACCTGCCGCCTTGCTGAATGTCCTGCGCATTGCTAGATTACGGCGATAATTCTGACCCCCGGGATCCCAGGGCGTGCTAAAGAACATTCTAGGTTACTTCTCGAACGATTTGTCTATCGACCTGGGGACTGCAAACACACTCATCTACTCCCGCGGACACGGCATCGTCCTGGACGAACCGTCGGTCGTCGCTATCCGGGAAGACAGCGGCCGCGGGGGACGCGTTGTCGAAGCCGTCGGCGCAGAAGCGAAGAACATGCTCGGCAGGACCCCGGGCAATATCACGGCGATCCGGCCGTTGAAGGACGGCGTCATTGCCGACTTCACCGTCACCGAGAAAATGTTGCAGCATTTCATACGCAAGGCGCACGGGACGCGATACTTCCGTCCGAGCCCACGCGTGCTGGTTTGCGTGCCCTATGGCTCGACGCAGGTGGAGCGGCGGGCGATCCGCGAGTCCGCCGAAGGCGCGGGCGCGCGCAAGGTGCACCTCATTCCCGAGCCCATGGCGGCGGCGATCGGCGCCGGCATGCCGGTGCACGAGGCACGCGGCTCGATGGTGCTCGACATCGGCGGCGGCACGTCGGAAGTCGCGGTCATCTCTTTGAACGGCATCGTGTATGCGGCGTCAGTGCGGATCGGCGGCGACCGTTTCGACGAGGCGATCACGAACTACGTGCGCCGCAATTACGGCATCCTCATCGGCGAAGCGACCGCGGAAAAAATAAAGCACGAGATCGGCTCCGCCTTCCCGGGTCAGGAAGTGCGCGAGATATCGGTGAAGGGGCGCAATCTTTCAGAAGGCGTGCCCCGCAGTTTCACCCTGAACAGCAACGAAATCCTGGAGGCGCTGCAGGAACCGCTGCAAGGCATCGTCGGCGCGGTCAAGGAAGCTTTGGAACAGACGCCGCCGGAGCTCGGCGCCGACGTCGCGGAGCGCGGCATCGTCCTGACCGGGGGCGGCGCCATGCTGCGGGATATCGACAAGCTGCTGATGGAGGAAACCGGACTGCCGGTCATCATTGCGGACGATCCCCTCACCTGTGTGGCCCGCGGCGGCGGCAGAGTCATCGAGCTCATCGATGAACACGGCCCCGCGGTCTTCGGCCTGGAGTAGGCAGGAGCCGCCCATGATCACTTTCCGGCGAAACTACGCGCCGGTAACGCCCTGATGGCTGCCGCGCGGGCCGAAAGCTCCCACAGGTCGTTTCGAACCCCCGCTCTCGGCCTCCGGTTCCTGCTGCTGGCGGGGATCAGCATCTTCCTGCTGGTTGCCGACCATCGCGAAGATCACCTCGATACCGTGCGCAAGACGATCGGCGCGGCGGTGTACCCGCTACGGATTATCGTCGACGCGCCGGTGTCGGTGTGGCGCTGGCTCGACGAAACGACCACCGGCCGGAACGAGCTGTTGCTCGAGCTCAGCCGGCTCAATGCCGAGCGGCTCATCACGCAGTCGCGGCTGCAGCGTTTCTCGGCGCTGGAGGCCGAAAACGCCCGTCTGCGCGCCATGCTGGAAGCGACGAGCCGCGTGCGCGACCGGGTGCAGGTGGCGGAGATCATGTCCGTCAGCTCGAACCCTTTCCGGCACGTGCTCGTCGTCGACAAGGGCACGCGCGACGGCGTTTTCGAGGGGCAGGCGATGATCGACGCCGACGGGATCGTCGGGCAGGTCATCGCAGCCGGCCTCCTCTCCTCGCAAGGTGTGCTGATCAGCGATCCGGACCACGCGCTGCCGGTGCAGGTCAATCGGAGCGGGCTGCGCACGATTGCGGTCGGCACGGGCGAGTACGACCGGTTGGACCTGCCCTTCCTCCCGAACAACGCCGATATCGAGGAAGGGGACCTGCTGGTGACCTCCGGGTTGGGCGGCAGGTTTCCGCCAGGCTACCCGGTGGGCGTCGTCGACTCGGTCATGCGCATTCCGCAGGGCCCGTTCGCGGACGTGAGCGCAAAGCCGGCGGCCTCGCTCGGCCAGGTGCGCGAAGTGATGCTGATCTGGCCCGGCGAGGAGGAAATCGCGCCGGAGCCGGAGGCGGAGAGGCTCGAACCCATCATCGAAGCGGCAGCGGCCGAATGATCAGGGAGCGCCGCGCACGCCGGCTGCCGGTCCTGGTCTGCATGATTGCAGCGCTGATGCTCTCCATCGTCCCGTTGCCGGACGGGGCCAGCCCCTACCGGCCCGACTGGGTGGCGCTGACACTTATATATTGGTCGATTGCGCTGCCGCGCGGCTACAGCGTCGGGACGGCCTGGGTGCTGGGCATCCTGCTGGACATCGCCCACGGCACGCTGCTGGGCCAGCACGCCCTCGCGCTGGCGCTGGTCACCTACCTCACGGTGAAATTCCACCTGCAGCTGCGGGTCTTTCCCCTGTCGCAGATGACGGCGACGGTGTTCGCGCTGCTCGCCCTCTACCAGTTCATCCTGTTCTGGATCAATGGCGTCGCCGGCATCTACCCGGAAGTCGTCACTTACTGGGGGCCGGTCGTCACCGGCACCCTGCTCTGGCCGGTCGTCTCGCTCGTGCTGGGCGGCATCCGCTACCGCGCCCCGGGCTGAAGGCGATGCAGGTACTGGCGCCCATCAAGGACCACAATCGCGAACAGCGCCTGTTCGTCGGCCGCATCGTTTTTGCCGGGATCGTGAGCGCGGTCCTGCTGGGCCTCGTCGTCGCGCGGCTCGTGCAGTTGCAGGTGGTCGATTACGAGCACTTCGCCGAGCGCTCGCAAGGCAACCGCTTCCGGATCGAGCCGCTGCCGCCCAACCGCGGTCTCATCTACGATCGCAACGGCCAGATCCTGGCGGAGAACCTGCCGGCCTACCAGCTCGAGCTCATTCCCGAGCAGGTGCCGGACATCGACGGGACCCTCGAGCGATTGGCCGACCTGGCCCTCATCGAGCGCGAAGACATCGAGCGCTACCGCGAGCTCATCCGGCACCAGCCGCGATTCAAGGCCGTTACGCTGAGGTTTCGCCTCACCGAGGCCGAGATCTCGCGCTTCGCCGTGGAGCGCCCGCGCTTCCCGGGCGTCGATTTCCAGCCGCGCCTGGTGCGCCATTACCCGCACGGCGAGCTGGTGGCGCACGTCATCGGCTACGTCGGTGCGCTGAGCACGGGTGACCTGAAGCGGCTCGACCCGATCGCCTACGCCGGCACGGCGCACACGGGCAAAACCGGCCTCGAATTCTACCGGGAGGAAGTCCTGCACGGCGATCCCGGCTACCAGCAGATAGTCACGAACGCGCGCGGCCGTCAGATACCCGCGGATTCGCGCGACGTGGCGGAATCGCTGCTGCAGAGCGAAGCGCCGCAGCCGGGCAACAGCCTGTATCTCAGCCTCGATCTCGACCTGCAGCGGGTGGCCACCGAGGCGCTCCAGGGCCAGCGCGGCTCGGTGGTGGCCATCGACCCGAACAACGGAGACGTGCTCGCGCTGGTGAGCGCGCCGACGTTCGACCCGAACGGCTTTGCGCTCGGAATGAGCACGAGCGAATACAACGCACTGCAATTCGACCCGGACCAGCCGCTGTTCAATCGCGCGGTGCGCGGCAACTACCCGCCGGGTTCCACGATCAAGCCGATGCTGTCCCTGGCCGCGCTGGAAGTCGGCGCGACGAACCTGACCCGGCGCACCTTCTGCCGCGGCTATTACACATTGCCTGGCAGCACCCATCGCTACCGCGACTGGCTGCAGCAGGGGCACGGCGAAGTCGACCTGCATGACGCGATCACGCGCTCCTGCGACGTGTATTTCTACGAGATCAGCCGCGAAATCGGCATCGACCGCATGCACCACTACCTGGACCAGTTCGGCCTCGGCCAGGCAACCGGTATCGACATCCCGGGTGAGAAGGGGGGCCTCCTGCCGTCGCGCGAATGGAAGCGCCGCCAATTCAGCGATCGCGCCAACCAGGTCTGGTTCCCGGGCGAGACGGTGATCGCCTCTATCGGCCAGGGCTACATGCTGGCCACGCCGTTGCAGCTCGCACACGCGACCGCGACGCTCGCCATGCGCGGCAAGCGGTTCCGGCCGCACCTGGTGGCGGCCATGGAAGACCCGGTCACCGGCGAACGGGAGCTCGTCATTCCGGAGCCCCTGCCGCGCGTCGGCATCGACAACGAGTTCTACTGGGAGAGCGTGATCGCCGCGATGCACTCCGTGATGCAGGGCGAGACCGGCACGGCGCGCGCGGTGGGCCTCGGCGCCCCGTACCAAATGGCCGGCAAAAGTGGCACCGCACAGGTTTTCTCGGTAGCGCAGGAAGAGGAATACGACGAGGAAGAAATCGAGGAGCGCCTGCGCGATCACGCCCTGTTCATCGCCTTCGCGCCGCTCGAGCAGCCGCAGATCGCGGTCGCCGTGATCGTGGAGAACGGCAGCAGCGGCAGCCGGGTGGCCGCACCGATCGCGCGCGCCGTCATGGACGAGTACTTAGGGTTCGGTGCGGATGCAATTTAGCGACACCCAGCGCCTGTTCGAACGCCGCGCCGCGCCATTGGGCAGCATGGCCCGGTTCCTCCGCGGCATGCACCTGGACGGGCCGCTGCTCGGCGGGCTATTGCTGCTCTCCGCATTCGGCCTGTTCGTTCTCTACAGCGCGGCCGGCGAGAACTTCGAGCTGTGGCGGCGGCAGTGCATGCGGCTCGGTATCGCGCTCGTGGTCATGCTGCTCGTCGCGCAGGTGCCGCCCGACATCATGCGGCGCTGGTCGCCCTGGGGCTACGCCCTCGGTCTCGTGTTGCTGGTGCTGGTCCTCGCATTCGGCGACGTCAGCCAGGGCGCACAGCGCTGGCTCGATCTCGGCGTACGCTTCCAACCCTCGGAAATCATGAAGCTCGCCGTGCCGATGATCGGCGCCTGGTACCTGCACGACCGGCAACTGCCGCCGAATGCCGGACCCTTGCTGGCCGTGGCCGCGCTGATCGCGCTCCCGGCGGCGCTGATCGCGGTGCAGCCGGACCTCGGCACCGCGCTCCTCATCAGTGCGTCCGGCTTGCTCGTGATCGTGCTGGCGGGCATGCCGTTCCGGCTCATGATCGGCCTGGGCCTCCTGTCGGTGCCCGGCGGCTGGGCACTGTGGCATTTCATGCACGACTACCAGCGGCAGAGGGTCCTGACGCTGCTGAACCCGGACAGCGATCCGCTCGGCGCGGGCTACAACATCATCCAATCGAAAATTGCGATCGGTTCGGGCGGCCTGTTCGGAAAGGGCTGGACCAACGGCAGCCAGGCGCAGCTCGATTTCCTGCCCGAGCGGGACACGGATTTCATTTTCGCCGTCATCGGCGAGGAACTGGGTCTGCTGGGCGCGCTCAGCCTGCTCGGGCTGTACCTGTTCGTCGCCGGGCGCGGGCTTTACATCGCGATCAGCGCGCGCGACACGTTTTCGCGGCTGCTGGCCGGCAGCATCAGCCTCACGTTCCTGGTCTACGTCTTCGTGAATACGGCCATGGTGACGGGACTGGTACCGGTTGTCGGCATTCCGTTACCGCTCGTCAGTTACGGCGGTACGTCCATGGTGACCCTGCTGGCGGGATTCGGTATTCTCATGTCGATTCACACACACCGGAAATTCGTGCCGCACTAAACGAATCACACAAGAGTGCAACAGTTGACATTCATTAAAGTATCGTTCCTGTTATCGGTTGCGCTTTGCGCGGCAACGCCGGCTTTGGCGCTCGACGTCGAACGCCAAGAGGTGCGGCAGTTCATCGACCGGATGGTCGAAGAACACGACTACGACCGCGACGCGCTGACGGCCGTGCTGCAGCAGGCGGAGACGCAGCAGTCGATCCTCGACGCTATCGCCCGGCCCGCGGAAAGAACCAAGGCGTGGCACGAGTACCGCGACATTTTCCTGACCGACGAGCGGGTGGAGGCCGGCGCGGAATTCTGGCGCACGCACAAGGACGCGCTGCAGCGCATCAGCAAGGAGACGGGCGTCTCCTGCGAGATCCTGGTGGGTATCATCGGTGTCGAAACCTACTTCGGCCGCATCACGGGCCGTTATCGGGTGCTGGATGCCTTGTCGACGCTGGCGTTCGACTACCCGCCCCGTTCGAAATTCTTTTCACGAGAGCTCGAGCAGTTTCTCCTGCTGGTGCGCGAGGAAGGCATGGACGCCTCGGAGGCCACCGGCTCCTATGCCGGCGCAATGGGCGCTCCGCAATTCATGCCCAGCAGCTTCCGTGCATACGCGGTTGATACGAGTAAGGACGGCAGGCGCGACATCTGGACCGACTGGCAGGACGTGATCGGCAGTGTCGCGAATTACTTCGTCGAACACGGCTGGAAGAGCGGCAACCCGGTTGTCACCCCCGCGAGCCTCGGTTCCAACTGGGAGGGCACGGCCGCGGCATCGGGTAACTCGCTGTCGCCGGAAGCCACGGTCGAATCGCTGAGCCGGCAGGGGGTCGTGTTCGCCACGGACCTCCCGGGCGACCAGGAGAGCCAGCTGCTGGTGCTCGAAGGCGAGCAGGGCGACGAATACTGGGTCGGCTTTCACAACTTCTTCGTCATCACCCGCTACAACCGGAGCGTGATGTATGCGCTGGCGGTGCACCAGCTCGGGCAGGAAATCGCGCTCGAGGTCGGACGGAGTGAAAGCTAGGCTCCTTCCGCTCGCGGGGTTCCTTCTGCTGACGCTGGCGGCCGGTTGTGCACCGCAGCGCCCTCTGACCACGGCCGAAGCGCCCTCCCCTGCGCCCGTCGACGGGCGCAGCCGTTATGGCAACGGCCCTATATACGAAGTGCACGGGCGCCGTTACGTGGTCCTCGACTCGAGCGAGGGCTACAGCGAACGCGGCATCGCCTCCTGGTACGGCAAAAAGTTTCACGGCCGGCTGACGTCGAACCGCGAGACCTACGACATGCACGCCATGACTGCCGCGCACAAGACGCTGCCGTTACCGACGTGGGTCCGCGTGACGAACCTGCAAAACGACAAGAGCGTGGTCGTCCGGGTCAACGACCGGGGGCCCTTCGTCGCCAACCGGATCATCGACCTGTCCTATGCCGCTGCGTCCGCGATCGGGATCGTCGAGGCCGGTACCGGGCTCGTCGAGGTCACCGCGCTCGCCGATTACGCCCCGGCCGGGACCGTCGTTTCCACGCCGCCGGAAGTCCCTTCGGCGGCTGACGTCCTGCTCTACCTGCAGGTCGGCGCCTTCGGCGATGCGGAAAATGCGCACCGCCGGTTTGCGCAACTGCAGGACGGCGGAGTCGAGCCGGCGTTCGTGCACCAGGATGCGGCGGCGCCGTTGTACCGGGTGCGCATCGGCCCGATTGCGAACGTTGCGCAGTACGACTCCCTCGTCCTCAAACTGAAGAGTCTCGGCATTTCCGAGATGCATCTCGTCACCGAATAACCACAGGAAATCCGTCCCGGAATGAAGGATACGAACTCACGCCCCGACAGGCGCCGCCTCCCGCTGATCTTTTTGCTGGTCGCGATGCCATTCGCATCGAAGATTTCGGTCGCACAGGACATTCCGATACCGGCGCCCCCCATGATCGGCGCCAAGAGCTATTACGTCGTCGCCGGCAGGACCGGGCAGGAGCTTGCCTCCCTCGAGCCGGACAAGAAGCTGGCGCCCGCGAGCCTCACGAAGCTCATGACTGCTTACGTCATCTTCAAGGCGCTGGCCGAAGGTCAGATCGCCCTCGACGACCAGGTCACCGTGAGCGAGAAAGCGTGGCGCACGCCCGGTTCGAGGATGTTCATCGAGGTCGGCACACGCGTCGAAGTCAATGACCTGATCATGGGCGTGATCGTGCAGTCCGGCAATGACGCCAGCGTGGCGCTGGCGGAACACGTCGCGGGCACGGAGGCGGTTTTCGCGGAAGTGATGAACCGTTACGCGTCCGCGCTCGGCATGACGTCCTCGCATTTCACCAACGCCACCGGCCTGCCGGGTGACGATCATTACTCGACGGCG
>DATABW010000237.1:0-1581 GCA_036259375.1 Woeseiaceae bacterium | reverse complement strand
CGGCCCGGCTGGCCGCCGCAAGCACCCGCTCGAGCTACTCGACGGCCTCGCCGGGAAGCGGCGCTCGGTCCGCGACGATCTGCTGTTCCTGATCTCCGACTTCCAGGCTCTGGGCCTCGATGACGTTTCGGCGTCGGCACGGCAATGGAGCCACACCCTGCGGCGGCTCCCCTGTGACGTCGTGCCGGTGCTGATCAGCTTCGAGCTGCCGCGGGAGCAGCGGGGAACGATCAAGCTCTGGGACCCGGAACGGAGACGTCAGCGGCTGACGCTCGTGACGCCGTCCCGCATCGATCGCATCAATGCGCTGGAAAGGCAGCGCATTGAGCGCATCGAAAAGCTGTTCCGCAGCGTGGGACTCAGCTACCTGACCCTGCGTCGCGAGCGGGACGTCTACCCGTCACTCGCCTGGCTGGCGAGAGCACGGCGAGGGCGGGGAGCGTGACGACGCGTCCGTCGACGCGATGGGCCGTGGTCGCCGTCACCCTCGCGACACTGGCGGCGCCGGGCTCCTTCGCGGCGAAGCTCGTCCCCACGGTGCATGAGAACGAGGCGGTGACGATCCGTGCCGGCATCTCCGATCTCGCTTCCCGGGTGGTGGAGTTCGGCAGCGTCCAGGAGCTGGTGATCGCGGTCACCTATGACCCGCAGCGGGTGACGGTGGAATCGCTGGATGCCGAGTTCTTCACCAGCGCGTGGCCACCGGAGAAGGGCGCTTTCCTGCTCGAATGGACGGCCGACCAGGCCGCGGCCGGCGGGGCGCGGACGCTGCAGGCGCGCTACCGGTTCCAGCTCCTCGGCTGCCCGAACGGCGGGCTCACCTGCGCGGGGGCGAGGGAGTTCCCGGTGCCGGAGTTCATGTTGGACTATCAGCTCGACCCGGACGGCGGCACCGCGCGGACCGTCACGTTCCGTCCCTGGCCGTCGGCACTCCTGGTTGCGCCGGCCATTCCGATGGACGAAGACGGCAAGCTGTACCCGTTCGAGGAGTACTTTCCGACCGGGGCGTATCCCGCGCCGCTGAGTCCGTCGACTTCGCCGCGGGTGTCCCTGGCTTTGTTCGCTTTCGGCGCCGTTGCGTTATTGGGAGGTTTGCTGATGTGGCCATTCCGGTCTCGAAAACACCAGGCCATCGCGGCCGGGGGCATGAAGCGCTGGCAGGTCACGCTGCAGGACCTCGACAGCGGCGCGGAGTTGGACGAGCCCAGGGTCTTCGATCGCTTGCGGCGCGGTGTGGTGTGGTACTGCCTCGACGAGCTCGACATCGACCCCTATCAATGGGTGGACGGTTCGCTGGAACCCGTCGCTCCGGATGCGGATGCAGATCTGATCGAGTTGCGCCGGCTGTTCCTGGACGTGCTGCAGAACGAGCCGGGTCAGGCGGCGGCCTTGCAGGAACGCTTCGCCACCTTCGCCGGACGCCGATGAACCGCGCTCGGCTCGGCGCCCACTGTTGCCCGATGTGATGGGGCTCGCCGGCGTGGTGGTCGGCGCCTGGTGGCCGTTGCTGGTGGGCGCTGCGGGCTTGCTGGTCGTGGCGGCGGTGTGGCTCGGCAGGCGTGGCCCGGTCTTCCCCGACGC
>DATABW010000236.1:0-4565 GCA_036259375.1 Woeseiaceae bacterium | reverse complement strand
GTGCTTCCAGGAGATCTTCACGCAGCCCTACTTCTGCCCGAGCCAGGACCGCAAGTGGTACGCGGCCGCTGAAGCCGTTCCCGACGGGCACACCACTCGCCTCATGCAGGAATACGCGAAACGTCACGCGATGGTCATCGTCGTGCCCATTTACGAGGAAGCGATGACGGGCCTGTACTTCAACACCGCGGCCGTTATCGACGCGGACGGCAAGTACCTCGGCAAGTACCGCAAGACGCACATCCCGCAGGTCGACCCCGGCTTCTACGAGAAATTTTTCTTCAAGCCGGGCGATCTCGGGTATCCCGTATTCGAGACGGCTTACGTGAAGCTCGGGGTTTACATTTGCTATGACCGGCACTTCCCCGAAGGCTGGCGGGCGCTCGCGCTGAATGGCGCGGAGTACATCGTCAATCCTTCCGCGACTGTCGCGGGCCTGAGCAAGTACCTCTGGGAACTGGAACAGCCGGCTTCGGCAGCGGCCAACGGCGTGTTCATCGGCGCCATCAACCGCATCGGCCGCGAAGAGCCATGGGCGGACCGGATGGGCGAGTTTTACGGGTCGAGCTACATCGTCAACCCGCGCGGCGCCATAGAGGCGCAGGCAAGCTACGGCGGTGACGAGCTACTGGTCCACGAGATCGATCTCGACATGATCCGCGAGGTCCGGAACACCTGGCAGTTCTTCCGTGACCGCCGCCCCGAAACCTACGGCCCGCTGACGGACTGAACCCCGGAACGGGACTTGCTTTTTTTGCGGTGCCGGACTTGCATTATTGACCATTTCGGATCGGGACATCTGGCACCGTCCAGCCTGCGAAATGGTCAATAATGCAAGTCCGGCACCTGGGGGGAGCCTGCGTGGATGCATCCGGAAGGACGAGCAAGGCGGTCGCCGTCGGGGAGTTCTTTGAGCTCGAGGTGGGAGACGACCTGCGCGCGAGCTCGCGTTACAACGAGGACATCGCGCCGACGAAGGTCGGGCAGCGGACCTGGAATCGCTGGCACATCGCGGCGCTCTGGGTCGGCATGTCGATCTGCGTGCCGACCTACACGCTCGGCGGGGTCCTGACCGCCTACTTCGGCCTGTCGGTCCCGGAGGCGCTGTGGACGATCTTCCTCGCCAACGTCATCATCCTCGTACCCCTGACACTGAACGCCTTTGCCGGCACCAAGTACGGGATCCCGTTTCCCGTGGTCCTGCGCTCGTCGTTCGGCATCGTCGGCTCCAACGTGCCGGCGCTCATACGCGCGATCGTGGCCTGCGGGTGGTTCGGCGTGCAGACGATGTTCGGCGGGATCGCCGTCCACCTCCTGCTCTCGGCGTTGTTCGACGGCTGGGCCGCCCTCGGCAGCCGGGGCGAAGTGTTCGGGTTTTTCATCTTCTGGGTGGCCAATCTCTGGGTCGTCATCCGCGGCTCGGAATCGATCAAGATCATGGAAGCGCTGGCGGCGCCGTTGCTTCTCGCCGTCGCGCTGGGGCTGATCGTCTGGGCCTGGCCCAGGGCTTCAGTGAGCGCACTCCTGCAGGCTCCGCCGTCGCGCCCGGAAGACGCTCCCCTCTTCCCGTATTTCTTCAGCGGGCTGACCGCCATGGTCGGGTTCTGGGCGACCTTGTCGCTCAACATCCCGGATTTCAGCCGCTACGCGCGTTCGCAGAAGAGCCAGGTCATCGGGCAGGCAATCGGGCTGCCGGTCACCATGTTCCTGTTCGCCGGTCTCGGCGTGCTGATGACGTCAGCCTCCGCCGAGCTGGTGGGCGAAACCGTCTCCGATCCCATCAACCTGATCGGCCACATCGACAGCACCTTCTGGGTGGTGCTGGCGATGTTCATGATCATACTCGCGACGATCTCGACCAACACCGCCGCCAATATCGTTTCGCCGACCAATGATTTCCAGAACGTCGCCCCGAAGCACATCGACCAGAGCAAGGGCGTGCTCCTTACCGGACTGGTCGGCGTCCTGCTGATGGCGTGGGAGCTCGCGAGGAAGATGAACTGGCTCGACTCGGACGTCAGCCTCGAGAGCCTCTATTCCAACTGGTTGCTGGGATATTCCAGTCTGCTCGGCCCCATTGCGGGTATCATGATCGTCGACTACTTTCTTATAAAGAAGCAGGAATACGCACTGGCGGACCTGTACCGGAACGGGGGTGTTTATCCAGGCTGGAACCTGAACGGGTTCATCGCTTTTCTCTTACCGGTGGCGCTCACGATCGTGGCGATCACAACCGGCACGCTCGGGTGGTTCTACGATTACGGCTGGTTCACGGGCTCACTGCTCGGGGGACTGATCTATTGGCTTCTGAGCCGAGGACAATGACATGGCAGTACTGATCCAGGGCGGGACGGTCGTCACCGCCGAACGGACGTACCGCGCGGACGTGCTGTGCGGCGACGGCAAAATACAGGCGATCGGAGCAGATCTCGATGCGCCCGCGGGCGCGCAGAAGATCGACGCCGGCGGCCAGTACGTGATGCCGGGTGGAATCGACCCGCACACGCACATGCAGCTGCCGTTCATGGGCACGGTCGCGAGCGACGACTTTTACACCGGCACCGCGGCGGGGCTCGCGGGCGGCACGACCATGATCATCGATTTCGTCATACCCAACCCGCAGCAGAACGTCATGGAAGCGTTCCGCCAATGGCGGGAATGGGCGGAAAAAGCCGCCGCCGATTACTCCTTTCACGTTGCGATCACCTGGTGGGACGACACGGTGGGGCGCGACATGGAAACGCTGGTGCGCGATCACGGCGTCAACAGCTTCAAGCACTTCATGGCGTACAAGGGCGCCATCATGGCCGACGACGAGATACTGGTGAACAGCTTTTCGAAAGCCATCGAGCTCGGCGCCATCGTCACGGTACACGCGGAGAACGGCGAGCTCGTGTACCGCCTGCAGAAGAAAATTTTCGACATGGGAATCACGGGTCCGGAAGGTCATCCTCTTTCGCGGCCGCCGGAGGTCGAGGGAGAGGCGGCGAACCGCGCCATCCGCATCGCGGAGGTGCTGGGCGTGCCGATTTATCTCGTGCACGTGTCCTGCCGGCAGGCGCTGGAAGCCATCACGCGCGCCCGCAATGAAGGACAGAGGGTGTACGGCGAAGTCCTGGCCGGCCATTTGCTGATCGACGACTCCGTGTACCGCAACGAGGATTTCGAATTTGCGGCCGCGCACGTGATGAGCCCGCCGTTCCGCTCGCCCGAGCACCAGAAAGCGCTGTGGAACGGGCTGCAGTCCGGCAACCTGCAGACGACGGCAACGGATCATTGCTGCTTCTGCGGCCCTCAGAAAGCGGCCGGAAAGGACGACTTCCGCCTGATCCCGAACGGCACCGCGGGCATCGAGAACCGCATGGAGGCGTTGTGGCATCACGGCGTCGGCACCGGGCGCCTGACGATGAACGAGTTCGTGGCCGCGACCTCGAGCAACGCCGCGAAGATCTTCAACATCTTTCCACGCAAGGGCGCGATTGCAGTCGGGGCCGATGCCGATATCGTCGTCTGGGATCCCAAAGCGACGAAAACCATTTCGGCGAAGACGCACCATTCGAAGATCGACTTCAACATCTTCGAGGGGATGACGGTCGAAGGTTGCGCCTCGCACACGCTCAGTGGGGGCAAGGTCGTGTTCGAGAACGGCCGACTGAACGCCGAGCGCGGCGCCGGGCGCTATATCGAGAAGCCGCCGTTCGCAAGCTATTACGACGCGATGCAGAAAGCTGCCGAGCGCCGCAAGCCCACCCCGGTGCGGCGGCTCGTCGCCAGCGACCGCGCCAGGCAGGCCCGCTGAGGGACCGCTCGTGACCAGGAATCCGCCCGGAGCCGATGGGCCGGACGTCCGCCCGGGCCGCCTCGATGCGGCCGCGATCGAGCGCAATTTCGGCGACATGCACCCGCCGCTCAAGCGCTCCGAAGCGCTGATCGAGGCGGACCGCTGCTACTTCTGCTATGACGCGCCCTGCACCACCGCCTGCCCGACCGGCATCGACATCCCTGCGTTCATCCAGAAGATCCGCAGCGACAACGTCAAGGGCTCCGCGCGCACGATCCTGAAGGAAAACATCCTGGGCGGGATGTGCGCGCGCGTGTGCCCGACGGAGGTGCTGTGCGAGGGCGCCTGCGTGCGGCTCACGCACGAGGAGCAGCCGGTGCGGATAGGACGGTTGCAACGCTACGCGACCGACCCGGTGTTGGAGGAGAGCGTAACGTTGTTCGAGCGGGAGCCGGACAGCGGCAAGCACGTCGCGGTGATCGGCGGCGGGCCGGCCGGGCTTTCCTGTGCGCACCGCCTGGCCTTGCTCGGGCACCGGGTGACGATCTTCAACCGGGATGCGAAGCCCGGTGGGCTGAACGAGTACGGCATTGCGGCATACAAGACGGTGGACGATTTCGCGCAGAAGGAAGTGGATTACATTTTGCGGATCGGCGGGATCGAAATCAGGAACTGCGTGACCGTCGGCTTCGACGTGACCCTGGAGCAGCTGCGATCGCAATACGACGCCGTGTTCCTCGGCGCCGGCCTGGCCGGCGTGAACGAATTGCGGATAGAGCACGAG
>DATABW010000235.1:0-2925 GCA_036259375.1 Woeseiaceae bacterium | reverse complement strand
CCCAGCGCGCCCTCGAGTTCGAGCTGCAGCACCACGCCGTCCGCCCTGGCGAGGCCGGAACCGAACACGATAAGGCCGGCCAGCGCGGCGCCGATGCGCCGTAGTGTTGCGGGCCAGCCTCGCGAGCGGGATGTGGTCATGCCGACATCATAGCAGGGGCAGGGGCCGGGAAGCCCCCCAAAGTGGCCCGGCTCGCCGCGTTCGTCGATAATTGCCGGACCTTCATGCACCCGCGGGCGGATCAATGTTCATTCGGTTTCTCACCACCGGCGGCACCATCGACAAAATCTACTTCGACGCGAAGAGCCGCTTCGAGGTGGGCGATTCGCAGGTCCGGCATATTCTCTCGGAGGGACTGGCGGGATTCGACTACGACGTGGTGTCGCTGTTCCAGAAGGACAGCCTCGACCTGACGGAGGAAGACCGGGCAAGACTGCGGCGCTATATCGAAGGAGACGATGCGCGCCGCTACGTGGTCACCCACGGCACGGACACGATGGTGGAGACCGCAAAGGCGCTGGAAGGCATCCCGGACCGCACGATCGTGCTGACCGGCGCGTTGAGCCCCGCGCGATTCAAATCGACTGATGCCGTATTCAACGTCGGCATGGCAGTGGCCGCGGTACAGACCGTCACGCCCGGCGTGTACATCGCGATGAACGGCCAGGTGTTCGCTTCGGGCGAAGTACGCAAGAACCGCGAGCAGAACCGCTTCGAAAGCGTAACCGCCAGCGCCTGAGCTGTAGGAGCCCGTCCCATGGGGCGGCAGCGGCGTCGGGAGCCGTGTCGCCCGTAAGACGGGGTCCTACAGGGGCGATTCCAGCCGTGCGCGCAGCCGCGCTACAGGTCGAAATTGATTCCCTGCGCCAGCGGCAGGTCGGTGCCCCAGTTGATCGTGTTCGTCTGGCGGCGCATGTAGGCCTTCCACGCGTCGGAACCCGATTCCCGTCCGCCGCCGGTTTCCTTCTCGCCGCCGAACGCCCCGCCGATTTCGGCGCCCGAGGTGCCGATATTGACGTTCGCGATTCCGCAATCCGATCCCAGGCTGGACAGGAAGTATTCCGCGCGTTGCAGGTTGTCGGTGAAGATCGCCGAGGACAGCCCCTGCACGACGCCGTTATGCATCGCGATCGCTTCCTCGAACTCCCTGTACGGAACCAGGTACAGGATCGGCCCGAAGGTCTCCGTCTGCACGATCTCCCAGTCGTTTTCGGCCAGCGCGATCACCGGCTCCACGAAATTCCCGGGCCGGTCCAGCCGGCGCCCGCCGCACAGCACTTCGCCGCCGGCGTCTTTCAGCTTCGCCAGCGCGTCCTCGAACCGCTCCACCGCGGACTCGTCGATCAGCGGTCCCATCAGGGTCTTCGGATCGAGCGGGTCGCCGATGCGCACCTGGCCATAGGCGCTCACCAGCTTGTCTTTCAGCTCCTCGAAACGCGATTCGTGCACGAGCACGCGGCGCGTCGTGGTGCAGCGCTGGCCGGCCGTGCCGACGGCGCCGAACACGATGCCGGGCACCGCGATGTCGAGGTTGGCGAACTCGTCGACGATGATGGCGTTGTTGCCGCCGAGCTCCAGCAGGCTCTTGCCCATGCGCGCGGCGACGCGCTCGCCCACCTTACGGCCAACGGCGCAGGAGCCCGTGAAAGAAACGAGGTCGATGCGCGGATCGTCGACGAAACGCTCCGCCAGCTTGTTGTCGCCGTCGTTGAACAGGTGGAAGATCTCCGGCAGCCCGGCTGACGCGAGCGCCTCGTTGCAGATCTTCTGCACGGCGACTCCACAGAGCACGGCCTTCGGTGAAGGTTTCCAGACGTTCACGTTGCCGCAGACCGCCGCGATGCAGGCATTCCACGACCACACCGCCACCGGGAAGTTGAAAGCGGAAATAATCCCGACCACGCCCACCGGGTGCCACTGCTCGTACATGCGGTGCTTCGGGCGCTCGGAGTGCATGGTCTTGCCGTACATCATGCGCGACTGGCCCACGGCGAAATCGGCGATGTCGATCATCTCCTGCACTTCGCCGTCGCCTTCGGCCTTGATCTTGCCGTTCTCCAGGCTCACGAGGCTGCCAAGATCGTTCTTGTGCCTGCGCAGCGCGTCGCCGAGCAGGCGTATCGCCTCGCCGCGAACCGGCGCCGGGACCTGGCGCCATTCGAGAAAAGCCGCACGCGCAGCTTCGACGACCTGGTCGTACTCTTCCTGCGTCGTGGCGCGCACGCTGGCGATGACTTCGTTCGTCGCGGGGTTCACCGATTCGATGAGCGGAGCCGACGCCGATTCGAACGAGCGTGAACCGGACCAGGTGCCGGGATTGACGTCGCCGAGTCCGAGTTTGTCGAGTATGTCCTTCATTGCATCGCTCCTGGTTTGCTCAATGTTCTGTTCTCTTCCTGCGTTGGCGGCCCGTCTCGCCTCGCGCGACCAGGTCTGCGGAGAGCTGGTTGCTGCCGCCATGTTCATAATACTCGCCGAAGCGATTGCCCAGGATTTCCTGCAGTCCGAACTCCTCCTGCGCGATAAAGCCGCTACGCGGCGGTCGCGAAGACAACACGATATCCATAACGCTGCAGACGCCCGCGGCGGTCGTGATCTGTATTGCCGACCAGAGTCGGCCGCTCACCACTTCCGGATACACCTTGTTGACATAGTTCTCCTCGCGAAATTCGCCATCCTGCATTCCCGTAACGGCCGCGTAGATGATTACCACGTCCTGCAGCGTCTGCGGCACGGAGTTCTCGAGGATTCGCTTGAGCGTCGCGCGGTCGCGGTTGAGCTTCAGGCCGTTCATCAGCAGGCGCATCTGCTCGCAGTGGCCGGGGTAACGGATAGTCTTGTAGTTCATCGTATTGACGCGGTCGCCGTAGGTCTCCCCCAGTGAGCCGAGACCGCCGGACGTATTGAACGCTTCGTACAGAGTTC
>DATABW010000234.1:0-3898 GCA_036259375.1 Woeseiaceae bacterium | reverse complement strand
CCACATCGATTGCACCGCCAGCGCGATGCGCTGGTGCGTTTCAGAGGTGTTGTAGCGGATCTCGATCCGCGCCGGGTTTTCCCGGCTGTAACCGGCCTGCTCGTAGGCGTTCCTCGCCGCCGCGTGGCGCTCCTCGTTGGCCAGTCCGGCATAGGGAAAGAGCGGCGCCTCATAGTTGTCGACGCCGGGAGGAACCCAGCTGTAGGCCGGCGCTTCACCGCGCCCCATGATCTTTTCCGCCAGCACCTCGCGATCGATCGCCATCGAGAGCGCCTGGCGCAGCAGCCTGTTCCCCTCGAAGGGCGGCTGCGAGAGGTTCAGGCCGTAATAATAGACAGCGAGATAAGGGGACACCCGCACCTCGTCCGGCCGTTCCGCCCGCATTCGCGAGAAAGCCTCCGGCGGTATGGAGTCGGTGACGTCGAGTTCGCCGGCGCGGTAGCGATTCAGCTCGACCTGCGGCTCCGGCGTGACGTGCCAGCGAACGCGATCGATCGCAGTGTCGGCGTTGTCCCAGTAGTGGTCGTTGCGCGCCAGCTCGATATACGATCCCAGCTCCCAGGCTACGAGCCGATAGGCCCCGTTGGTGACGAAGTTGCCCGGACGCGCATAGGTTTCGCCTTTCTCGATCGACGCCCGGTGCACGGGGAACGTGCTCGGGTGAGTGAGGAGCGCCAAAAAGTAAGGAGTGGGTTTTTCGAGCTGCACCCGGAGCTCGAGCTCGCCGGGTGCACTGACGCCGAGTTCCGGGGGCGGCAGTTCACCGGCGACGATCGCAGGCGCATTCTCGACGTCGATGATGGATTGCGAATAGAAGGCGGCCGTCGCGGGATCCACGAGCCGCCGGAAGCTGTACACGAAGTCGCTCGCCCTGACGGGATCGCCGTTCGACCACCGCGCCTCCGGGCGCAGCCAGAACGTGTACGTGGTTCCGTCGTCGGATACCGTCCAGCGCTCGGCGGCGCGCGGCTCCAGCTTGCCATCGGCCGAATAGCCGGTCAGTCCCTCGCCCAGGTCGCGCTGGACATCGCCCGCTTCCATGCTGCGCGACTTGTGAGGATCGAGCGATTCCGGCTCCGCGCCCAGTCCCCGGCGCAACACGTTTTGTGCCGCCAGCTCGCGATCCGGACCACCGCAGGCGCCGAGCAACGATGCGCAGGCCGCGCAAACCAGTACCACCGAGCGGTACAGCTTCAAGCGAACGATCCCCCCTCGAGAACGGTTGTTCGTTATTGCGAGGAGGATACCGGATCGAGGCGCCGGAGAGCGCGCTCGACATCACGATGTGGGTGGCAGCAGACGGAGCCCCGACGGCGACTCACGCCGAGCGCTTGAGGTGCCGCTTCTTCAGGTGGATCAGTATCAGCGAGACGCTCGCGGGCGTGACGCCTTCGAGGCGCGCCGCCTGGCCGAGGGTAGCCGGGCGGGCGGCTTGCAGGCGCTGGCGGGCTTCCGTGGACAGCCCGGTAACACACGCGTAATCGAGGTCCGCAGGCAGCGCCAGCGCTTCCTGGCGGCTGAATTTTTCGATCTCCCGCTGTTGGCGCTGGATGTAGCCGGCATAACGCGCTTCCACCTCCAATGCGAGCTCGACCTGTTCCGCCTGTTCCTCGCTCAAAGCCTCGCACGATCGGCCGCCCCCGACGGGCGAGAGTGCCGTGACGTCGTGGTAATCGATTTCCGGGCGCTTCAGCAGTTCGGCCGCCGTGCACTCGCGGCGAAAATCCGAACCCAGAATCTGCCGGTCCGACTCGTTCAGCTCGTGCGCGTGCACCACGATATTCTCGAGCCGGGCCCGTTCGCGCGCGATCGCCTCGATTTTTGCCTCGAACGCTCGCCAGCGCGCATCGTCCACGAGATTCAGTTCGCGGCCGACGGGTGTCAGGCGCTGGTCCGCGTTGTCCTCCCGCAGCAACAGCCGGTATTCGGCGCGGCTGGTGAACATGCGATAGGGCTCACTCACGCCGCGTGTGACGAGGTCATCGATCAGCACACCGATGTAAGCTTCACCGCGTTTCGGGTACCAGCCCTCGAGTCCCGCGGCACGACGCGCCGCATTGACGCCCGCAACGAGACCCTGCGCGGCGGCTTCCTCGTACCCGGTCGTGCCGTTGATCTGACCCGCGAAATAAAGGCCAGCGACGAAACGCGTTTCGAGCGTGGGCTTCAGGTCGCGCGGATCGAAGTAGTCGTATTCGATGGCATAGCCCGGTTGCGTAATGTGCGCCTGCTCGCAGCCGGGAATCGTGCGGACGAACTCGAGCTGCGTATCGAACGGCAGGCTGGTCGATATGCCGTTCGGGTACACCTCGCGAGAATTCAGCCCTTCCGGTTCGATGAAGATCTGGTGCGAAGGCTTGTCCGCGAAGCGCACGATCTTGTCTTCGATGGACGGGCAATAGCGCGGACCCACGCCCTCGATGATTCCCGCGTACATCGGCGAATCGTGGAGCGAGCGCCTGATGAGGTTGTGGGTCGCTTCGGTCGTTTGCGTAATGTGGCAGTCGGCCTGCGCCGGGTGTTCGGAGCGCGCGCCCAGGAACGAGAACACGGGCAGCGGCGTATCGCCCGGCTGCCGGAGCATCGCGGAAAAATCGAGGCTGCGGCCATCGAGCCGCGGTGGCGTGCCGGTCTTCAGCCGCGCGACGCGGAACGGCATGTCGCGCAGCTTTTGCGCCAGCCGGTTGGCCGGGGGACAACCGGCTCGCCCGCCCGCACGCTCGGCCCGGCCGACCAGGATCCGGCCGCCGAGGAAGGTGCCCACCGTCAGCACGACGGCGGGTGCGCGGAACTCGAGCCCGAGCCCCGTCACCACGCCGGCTATCCGCTCGCCCTCGATGACCAGGTCCTCGACCGGCTGCTGGAAGATCGTGAGCCCCGGCTGGTTCTCCAGCTGCTGCCTGATGGCCTGCCGGTAAAGGTCGCGATCCGCTTGCGCACGCGTCGCCCGCACGGCCGGACCCTTGCTGGCATTCAGAGTGCGGAACTGGATGCCGGCGCGGTCGATCGCGCGCGCCATCGCGCCGCCGAGCGCGTCGACCTCGCGGGCCAGGTGGCCCTTGCCGATGCCGCCGATCGCGGGGTTGCAGCTCATCACGCCGAGCGTCGCGATGCTCTGCGTGACGAGCAGCGTACGCGCGCCGGCACGCGCGGCAGCGAGAGACGCTTCCGTTCCGGCATGGCCGCCGCCGACGATGATGACGTCGAATGTCGAATCCTGGTTCATCGCATTTCCACAGGCGCCGTGCGCGGCCTGCGATTCTAGTGCCTCGAGGGTCATCAGGCCATCGGCCTTTACTTGAGTTCCCGCAGTCGGGAAGATAGCGCCGCCTGCCGGCACGAGCCGGCAACGGAGTACACGCAAAGGGGAGCATAGTTGCGCTATCTCGGTCGTCTCGCGGCGCTGCTCGGCTGGCTGGGCGTCGGCTGCGCGGTCGCCGCGGAAACCGCCGCAGCGACCCTGGATCTCGAGGACTGCCGGATCAGCGCCGGTGCAGGTTATCCGAGCATGAAAGCCCGCTGCGGGTCCCTCGTGCGGCCGATCGATCCGGCCGATCCGGGGAGTGCGACGATCGAGCTCGCGGTGGCCGTCGTGCCCGCACTCACGCTCGAACCCGAGCCGACGCCGCTGGTGCCCGTCGCGGGCGGCCCGGGACAGTCGACGATAGAGTTCTTCGCTGCGTACGCGGGCGCGTTCGAGCCGATCCGCCGCACGCGCGACATCGTGTTGCTCGACCAGCGCGGGACGGGGGATTCCGCGCCGCTGGCCTGCGGCTTGGGCGAGGAACTGCTCGAAGGCGACCAGACCCCCGAGCGCGCCGCCGAGGAAGCGCAGCGCTGCCTCGACAGGCTGCAGCACGATCCCCGCTATTTCACCACCAGCGTCGCGGTCACCGAC
>DATABW010000233.1:0-2550 GCA_036259375.1 Woeseiaceae bacterium | reverse complement strand
GCCCGCGCGCTTTCCGGCCGCACGTTTGCGTAATGGGCCGCAAGGTCCTTCATGGCTGTGTCGAAAAGGCCGCCGGCGATCGGCTGCATGATGCCGCTCTTCCTCTCGCCGGTCGCGAAATGCCGCATCGCGTCGAACAGGTACTCCTCCCTCTGGCCAGCGAGGTAGGGAAACGCGCCAGTGCCGCGGCCCATCCCGTCATACCCGTGGCAGCGCTCGCACTGCGACAGGGTCGAGCCAACCCGTTCGTCGAGTTCCTGGTTGGTGATTGCGGGCTGCTGTTCCAGGTCTGGTCCCGGTTCGTAAGCAAGCTTGCGGTAAGTCTCCACGTCGAGGTCCGGCAACTTCCGCAGGAACGCGACCATGCTCCAGACCTCGTCGGGCCGCGTGGCGGTCGCCCACGCCGGCATGCCCGTGTACTTGATGCCGTTGTCGACGATCCAGAAGAGTTCGCGTGTTTTCCAGGTCTTGATCATCGGCGTCAGGTACGGCGCTTGCGGAGTCATCTCGTTCACGACCGGGGTGTTCGGGTTTCCGGGCTCACCGTGACACGCGGCGCAGCCTATCGAAAAGTAGGTCGCGCCGCGGATGATCATTCGCTCATCCTCGAGCGGCGGTACTTCGACGCCGAGCGCGTGCGTGCGCGCCGACTTGCGCATCGCGACGTGCAGCAGCCAGGCCGTCGGCGGCAGGTGACCCGCGCGGGCCGACACGTTGTACACGCCCGCGTACACGAGCAGCCCGGCGAGCAGCCCGAGGATGATCGCAGTGATGATGAAGTGCCGGACGAATCTCTTCATCGCGTTCCCACGGCGGACCGGGGCGCCGCCACCTCTACCGGTTGCGGCGGCTGCAGCAGTTGCCACACGAGCCACAAACCTCCGGCAAGATAGGGCAGGCCGCCGCCGATCAGCATGAGGATGCCGCCTGCCTGTTGTTCCGCGAGCATCGCCTCGGCACCCGCCGCCGAACCATGTCCATACAAGGGTCTTCGTGCGAGCACCAGCAGGGTCCCGAGCAGGATCATGTGCATCGAGGTCAACAACAGGGCAGCCACGCCTGCGCCGCGGCTGTCTTCCACCGCGTGCGTACGGTGCAACGCTGAGACCCACAGCAGCAACCCGGACGCCAGGAATGAAGCCTGCTCGGCGATAAAGCCGCCGGTGGAAGCCCGCGCCAGGTCGTGCAGGGCCGGGAAGTGCCAGCCCCAGATGACGACGAACTCGAAGAGCGATGCCGGCACGGGCGCCAGGAACAGGCCGGGCATGTGTACCGGGACGAGCCGGGCCGTTCCCGCTGCGATGAGCGGGGCGGCAACAGCCACTACCGAGATGTGAATCGCCATATGCGAAAAAAAGGAATTCGGCACGCGCGCGGGCCAGGGGCCGAACCATGCGAAGCCAAGCACCGCGACACCGAGCAAGGCCAGGGCAGTCCTCACGGCCGGCAGTCTCCGAAGAAAAAAGGTACTGACGCAAGGAACAGGCTTGCCGCGGCACTGAGTGCGCACAGCATGAGCGCGACTGCGCCGAGGAAGGCCTGCTCGCGCGAGGCAGGGCTACGGCCGTTACTGCGAAGGCCGGCGTAGCCGCGCCAGGCGGCGAGCACATAGGCAACCAACGTTGCCGCCGTCACTGCGACCGCCCACCAGCGCACCGTCGCAAGCGGAGTCGCGGCCGCCGTTCCGGGAGTGCCGGCTTTCGCGCAGTAAATGGCGGCGATGACGTACACCGCCAGGAAGTGCAGGCCCCATGCAACGACAGGAACCGCGAGTAGCCATAGCGAAATTCTGCCGTTCGCGTCAGCGCGCTTCATGACAGCTCCGGGAAGAATGCAATAACGGCGACGGTGATGAAAACCGTGATCAGCAGGAAATGCCAGTAGAGCGTGACGTTGCGAATGTCGATGTCGTGATTCGCCGTCATGCAGCCGGCGAGGCGCCGGGCAGCGCAATAGAGTTGCATCAATATCCCGCAGAAAACGTGCAGCGCCGACCATGAAACGAGCAGCCACACGATCGCCGGGTAAACATGAGTGGTGGGGTCCATCCCATGCGAGTATGGCGCCGCAAGCAGCGCCGCGAGACCTGCGCTTGCAGCTCCCGCGGCAAGCAGCAGCGAGACGTAGAAAGACGATGCGCGGTCGTGCCGGTTGCGGTTTCCCGCGACCAGCACGAGGAGCCAGGACGTGAGGATGAGCGCGGCCCCGGTGAGCGGCCACCGCATGCCGGGGCCCGGAATGTCGGGCGGTGGGAAGTCCTGGTGCACGGTCCAGTAGAAGAAGTAGCCGAACACGATGCTGACGAACGCCGTCAGGTCCGCGATCATAGTGATGAACATCGCCCACCAGCCGACGGACGCCGACCCCGACCGGTACAATGGCAGGGTTGTATCGAGTCCGACGTATTTTTCCGGTTTCTCCGGAATGAGAGCCGTTCCGGTCCAGAGCCACGAGAAAATGGCACCGATAGCGGCGACGCCGAAGACCAGCGCCGCCCACCACCAGTGATACGTCGCGACGATGAACACCGCACCGGTCAGCGCGGCGGCG
>DATABW010000232.1:0-1630 GCA_036259375.1 Woeseiaceae bacterium | reverse complement strand
AGGGTGAGCCCGCGACTGGGACGCTCGGCGAGCTGCTGTATGCCGACAAACGGAAGACTCCCGTCTCGGAGGAGGAGTGGGTCCAGCTCGTCCAGTCCATCGCCGCCGGTGATCAGTACGCACTGCGGGCGCTGTACGAGCGATCCCATCGGATCGTGTTCACCCTGGCCGTGCGCATCACCAACAATCGGGAAGCTGCCGAAGAGGTGACGCTGGACGTGTTCCACGACGTCTGGCGACGGGCGTCGAGATACGATCCCGCAGATGGATCCGTCGTCGGATGGATCATGAACCAGGCGCGCTCCAGAGCGATCGACCGGTTGCGGTTCGAACAGCGGAAGAAGCGGGTCAAGGATACGGTGGATGACCCGCACCCTGAAGCTGCCGGGCCACAGCCGGACGAGGCGCTGGGCGTCAAGGAGCAGGCCCGGGTCCTGCGGGACGCGTTGGCGGCGCTCACGCCGGACGAGCGACAGGCGATCGAGATCGCGTACTTCTCGGATATGACTCATTCCCAGGTGGCCGCATGCCTGCACCAGCCACTTGGGACCATCAAGACGCGAATCCGCTCCGGACTGACGAAGCTCCGGCAGGCGCTTACCGGAGCAGGGCAGAAACGATGAGTCCCGGGTCAGGCAACAGCGCATGCGAGCGGACAGATCTGCTGTTCGAATACGTTCTGCAGTCGCTTCCTCCGAGCGAAGTGCCCGACCTGGAAGCACACATAGCCGCCTGCCCACACTGCCGGCAGGAGATGGAAGCGCTGCGTCCGGTCATCGACAGCTTCGCTTCCTGGCCGATCGACGTGCTGCGCCCATCGGCATCGCTATGGGGGCGCCTCGCGCAGCGCTTCGCGGCGGAGACGGGCGAGGAGCCGCTATCGCCACCGGTCGATCGATGGGCGGAACCGGAATGGGAAGAAGTCGCGCCGGGTATCACCTGTAAGCTGCTCGCAACCGACAAGGCGACGAACCGCGTCAGCATGCTGGTACGGCTCGCGCCTGGCGTCGCCTATCCGCCTCACAGCCATGCGGGCGTCGAAGAACTGCATCTGCTCGAGGGCGAGCTGGTGATCGACGACAAGAAGCTCTATCCCGGAGACTACAACCGGGGGGAGCCAGGCGAATCCGATCAGCTCGTCTGGAGCGAAACCGGCTGCACGTGCGTTCTGATTACGTCGACCCGCGACATCCTCCGCTGAACATGTACTCCTTCGACGTTCAGTCGATGGTAGACGTCGCCCGTAACCGCGTCGTGAGTGACATCGTCCGTCTGCAGGCACGGCGGTCGCCGTCGAAGACGGCGCTGATCTACGAAGGGCACCGGGACACGTTCGAGGCGCTCGACGTGCTGATAAACCGCACCGCCAATGCGCTGCGTGAAGCCGGCATCGGGGAGGGAGATCGGGTCGCGGTCTTCTCCCACAACAATCGTTCGTTCGTGGTCCTGCGCTTCGCCATCATTCGCGCCGGCGCGATTTTCACGCCGATCAATTTCATGCTGACCACCGGCGAGGTGGCGTACATCCTCGAGCACTCCGGCGCGCGTGCCGTGATCGCCGAGGACGCATTGTGCGCTACCTGCGAGGAGGCGTTCCGCGGCATGGCGGCACCGCCCGCTCTGAGGGCAT
>DATABW010000231.1:0-5801 GCA_036259375.1 Woeseiaceae bacterium | reverse complement strand
CGCGCGACTTGCCGTTCCCGCGCCTGAGCGCTTTCGCCATCTGGGCCTACGTGATCGGCGGGCTAGTGTTCTTTTCTACGATCCTCTACGACCTCGCGCCAGCGGGAGGCTGGTTCATGTATCCGCCGCTGACGTTGACCGAGTTCTCGCCGGGCGACAACGCGGATTTCTGGCTGCTCGGAATCGGCTTCATCGAAATCTCGGCGATCGCAGGCGCGATCGAGATCGTAGTCGGCACCTTGCGCACGCGCCCGCCCGGCATGTCGCTGATGCGGATGCCGATCTTTGCGTGGGCGATGCTAATCTTCGCCGCGATGATCATGTTCGCGTTCCCGGCCGTGATCCTCGCGACGATGATGCTCGAGATCGAGCGCTCGTTCTCCTGGCCGTTCTTCAGCCCGGATCTCGGCGGCGATCCGCTGCTCTGGCAGCACCTCTTCTGGTTCTTCGGCCACCCGGAGGTATACATCATTTTTCTGCCGGCCGCGGGGCTCGTGTCGATGATCGTGCCGACAATGGCGCGCAAGCACTTAGTTGGCTACCGCTTCATCGTCGTGGCTCTGATCGCGACCGGGTTGTTCAGCTTCGGGCTGTGGGTCCACCACATGTTCACGACGGGAATCCCGGGCCTGAGCCTTGCGTTCTTCTCCGCCGCGAGCATGGCGGTGGCGGTGCCTTCCGGCATTCAGGTCTTCTCCTGGATTGCGACGATGGCTGGGAGCCGCGAGCGTTTTCGTATCACCACGCCGTCACTGTTCGTGCTCGGGTTTTTGTTCATCTTCACGATCGGTGGGCTGACCGGGATCATGGTGGCGATGGTGCCGATCGATTTCCAGGTGCACGATACGTATTTCGTGGTCGCGCATTTCCATTATGTCCTCGTCGGCGGCATGGTGTTTCCGCTGTTCGCGACCTTCTACTACTGGGCCCCGATGGTGAGTCGGAACATGCTGTCGGAGCGGCTCGGACGCTGGGTTTTCTGGCTGATGTTTGCCGGCTTCAA
Organism: Woeseiaceae bacterium; assembly: GCA_036259375.1. GTDB lineage: Bacteria > Pseudomonadota > Gammaproteobacteria > Steroidobacterales > Woeseiaceae > IDS-8. Next base: position 4,798 of record DATABW010000231.1, on the reverse strand, counting down.
CATCGCGTTCCTTCCCATGCACCTGACCGGCCTGCTCGGGATGCCGCGGCGTGTCTGGACCTACCCGGCCGAGCTCGGCTGGGAGCCGCTCAACATGACCTCGACTATCGGCGCCTACATTCTCGGCGCGGGCGTGCTGCTCTTCGTCATCGACCTGCTCGTGCGCTTTCGCCCCGGCCAGGGGCCGAAAAATCCATGGTCGGCGGGGACGCTGGAATGGCTGCCGAACGACGTGTACTCCACGCGCAGCATTCCGCTGGTGACCAGCCGCGAGCCGATCTGGGACCAGCCGAACCTGGCGGAGGACGTCGAGTCCGGCCGCTATTATCTTCCGGGGGCGCCCACCGGCGGACGCGAGTCGCTGGTCACTTCGCCGATCGACGCCCGACCGCAATACGTCATCCAGATGCCGGGGGCAGGCTGGCCTCCTTTTTTTGCCGCGGTTTTTACCGCCTCTTCCTTCCTGCTCCTGACGGTCAAGGTCGTCATTCCGGCCATCGTCTGCGGCGTGCTGGCGATTGCCTTCTGTCTGAAATGGACCTGGAGCCTCGACCCGGGCCCGGGCAAGGGCGAGGTCGACATCGGCGGCGGCATCCGCCTGCCCACGTACATGACCGGTCCTCGTTCGCATTCCTGGTGGGCGATGGTCGTGCTCATGTTCGTCGCCGGATCGCTGTATCTCGCCTGGGTCTTTTCCTACCTGTTCCTCTGGACGGTGTCGCCGGAGGTCTGGGCCCCGGCGGGCTCGCCGGCTCTTCCGGAAACCGGCTGGCCGGCGGCCTCGGCCGTTCTCCTCCTTGCCGGCGGGGGCTTCATGATGGCGGCACGGCGCCTGCTGCCGCCGCCTGGCCGGTTCCGGATTGCCGTTCCGGCCGCGATCCTGCTGGCCTTGAGCTGCCTCGCCGGGTCGCTGGCGGTCGAGATTGCCGGTCATTGGCGGAGCGGGCTCGCGCCCTCGGAAAACGCCTACGGCGCGATGGTGTACCTCGGCGTCGTGTTGTTCGGCCAGCTCACCTTCGCCGTCGTGATCCTTGGCGGCTTCGTAATCGCACGGCACATCAGGCGTCGGCTCGATCGCGAGCGGCGGGTGAGCTTCGATAACCTGGCCCTGCTTTATCACTACACCGTCGTGCAGTCGCTCGTCGGGCTGGTGCTCGTTCACGGTTTTCCGCGGCTGGTGGCATGAATCCACAACCGATGAAAGCCGGCAATGATCGCGGTCCCGTTACGGGCGCGCTGCTTTACCTGCTGGCGGGCCCCCTGGTGTGGGCCGGGCACCTGTTCCTGGTCTACGCGACGCAGGCTGCGCTCTGTGCTTTCCGGATCACGGGTGCGTTCGCCGTCGAGCCGCTGCTCATCCCGGTCTCCATCGCAGTGCTGACCGTGCTCGCGGCCGCGGCGCTCGTGTTGGCGTTGTGGCGGCCGAAGGCAATCGCGCACCTCGTTCGCGCCGGGCGCTTTCTGGATGGCGAAAACGGAGAGTTCATGATCAGCGTCATGCAGCTGCTTGCGGGGCTGTCGCTCGCGGGCGTGATCTGGGCCGGCGCGACGGCGCTGCTGCTGGACCCCTGCCCCCAGCTTCGTTGAAGCCGGCCGATGCTCGATTTCTCGAATTACCCGCTATGGCTCAACGCGAGCATATTCCTTGCGGCCGCGGTGGCCGTCTGGTGGGCGGGAACCCGGCTGACCCGCTACGCCGATGCCATCTCGGAAATAACGGGGCTGGGCCAGGCGCTCGTGGGGATGCTGCTGCTCGGCGGCATCACCTCGCTGCCTGAAATCGCCGTCACTGTCACGGCCGCGGCTACCGGCAGCGCTGGCCTGGCGGTCAGCAATATCCTGGGCGGTGTCGCCCTCCAGGTCGTCGTAATCGCCCTTGGCGATTCGCTGCTGCGCGGCCACGCCATGACGTTCCAGGTCGCGAAGCCGGTAATCCTGCTGCAGGGGGTCTTCTCCTGCCTGCTGCTGTGCATGATCGTGGCTGCCATCGTGGTCGGCGACCTGGCCGTGGCCGGCGTCGGCCTCTGGAGCACGGGCGTTCTGCTGGCCGGCATTCTGATGATGTGGCTTATATCCCGTTACAAGGGCAGCCAGAGATGGCGGCCGGTCCCTGAGCCGAAGCACGAGCAAGGCGAAAAGGAGGGCAAGCCGGAGCGCTTGAGCCGCGCGGTCCTGCTGACCGGCGCGATGGGGGCCGTCATCCTGGCGGCGGGATTTTTCCTGGCCAAGACCGGCGAGGCCATAGCCGGCCAGACCGGGATCAGCGAGAACTTCGTCGGCGCGACGCTCGTGGGCGCGGCCACATCGCTCCCGGAAATCAGCACGGTGGTCACTGCCGTCCTGATCAGGCGCTACATGATGGCGTTCTCGGACATTTTCGGCACCAATATCTTCGACCTGATGCTGATCTTCCTGGTCGACGTCGCCTCACCCGGGCCTGCCGTCATCAACGAGCAGGGCGGCTTTGCAGCCTTCGGCGCGGTGCTCGGGATCGTCGTGACGCTGATCTACGTTTCCGGACTGATCGAACGGAGTAACCGGACCTTGCTGCGGCTGGGCGTAGACAGCTGGGCGGTGATCGCCACGTACTTTGGCGGAGTCGGGGTGCTCTGGTACCTGAGCTGAGCGGCCCGGCCGCCGCTAAGCCGACATCAGTTCGGCCGCGGGTAATAGCCGGCTCTTCGGAATGGCGGCAAGCTGCGTGCGCACCATGTATTCGATGTTCTCGACTGCCTCGTCGTCCCCTACGAAGTACGGCGGGCTGCGCCGCAGCAGGCTCCAATCGCCGGTCTTCAGGATCTTCACCAGGTGCGCCATGTTGCTGCGGATCGCGTCGACGTATGGGTTCTGCCCATCGTACACCGCCTCTATATAGCGGTAGGCGCGGTTGAACTTCGAATAGAGCCGGTCGCGGGACACCTGCTGGTAGAACACGGGTGTTTTTTTCAAAAGGTCGACGCCCGATGCATAGCGCACGCGGTATTCGCCCGGCCGTGCATTCTCCACCGCGACGCCGCCCAGCACGAACTCCTTGTACAGTCGGTCCCGGCATTTCTCGAGGTAGCAGCGATCCGCCATCTGCGCGATGAGATCCGCCGTGCCTATGAGATGCCCGCATATCGCATCGCGCGGGTCCTCGAGCTCGATGTTGTCGAGTTCGAGTTCGTAGCCCGTGAAGTGCACGATCATGCTCGAGACGGCAACGTCGCGCGACAAACCGAGGTCCGGCAGGTAGCGGCGCAGGAAATCCGCGCTTCGGGAAACGTGGTGGAGGGTGAATTCGGCGCCGTTCTGGAACTCGCGATCCCGCTCCCGGTGACGGATGTAGCCCGAGTCATGAAACAGTGCGGTGATGACGGCCATCTGTGCGCGGCCCGCGCCCAGCCGTTCGGCTGGTTCGACGCTGCGCTCGTAACCGGCGACCAGCCGCGCCAGCGCAAGCGACATATCGAGCGTGTGCTGCATGTCGTGATAGGTAGTGTCGCAGGCGCTGTAACCGGGGAAACGGCCCGTAAACAGGCGCTCGAAATCGTAGAACGCGAGCCACAGCTTGTCGAAAGAAGCGCCGGGATAGGTGTCGGTGAACAACTCGCTCACTGCCCTGCGCACCATCACGGGATTGCTGACCTGAACGCTGTTCGTGACGTCGAAGTCATTGCGGCGGTCCGGCGACATCAGCTTCTTATTGTTATCGTGCAAGCGGCCGTTCCTGGCTAGCGGCGGTCATGACTGCAGATCTGTCGTCACGTTCACTCGATGATACACGCTCACTGCAATTCTGGTTCCGATTTGACATATTGCGGTCAGGCGGGCTACTACAAGTCGAATTCCGCGACAATCGGGGCGTGATCGGACGGCCGTTCGCGGCTGCGCGGCTCCTTGTCGACGTAGCAGGCCGTGCAACGCTCCGTCATCGCAGGGTTCGTGAGGATCAGGTCGATGCGCAGACCGGCGTTGCGGCGAAATCGTCCGCGACGGTAGTCCCACCAGCTGAACGTCTTGTCGGGTTGCGGAAACCGGCGGAAAACATCCGTAAAACCCAGGGCTCTAATCGCGCCCAGCGCATCCCGTTCCGGGCCACTGGTGTGAATGGCCTCGCCCCAGGCGACCGGGTCATAGACGTCTCGATCGTCCGGCGCGATGTTGAAGTCGCCCAGCACGACGACACGTTCATGCTTCTCCAGTTCCGCGGCCAGGTAGTCGCGCGCCGCGGCGAGCCAGGCGAGCTTGTACTCGTACTTCTCCGATGCAAGCCGCTGCCCGTTCGGCACGTAGAAGTTGACGATGCGGATGCCGTCCATCGTCGTCGCGAGTATGCGTCGCTGCGGATCGGGAAAGTCGGCAATGTCCGTGAGCGAATCCGTGAGCGGACGGCGGCTGACGGTGGCGACCCCGTTATACGTGCGCTGGCCGCTGGCAATCGCGTGGTAGCCGTGCTCCGTGAACGTATCGACGGGAAAGTCTTCGGTAACCTGCTTTATTTCCTGCAGCGCCACGACGTCCGGTTTCGCCGTCGCGAGCCAATCGAGCAGGTGCGGCAGGCGGACTTTCAGTGAGTTGATGTTCCAGCTCGCTATCTTCATGCGGCCTTGCCGATGCCGCTCTGGCGCAGCAGGGCGTCGAGCGTCGGCTTGCGGCCGCGGAACGCGACGTAGGCTTGCATGAAGTCACGGCTGCCGCCGATCTCCAGGATCTCGGAACGAAAACGCAGCGCCGTCGCGCGATCGAATATCCCAGCTTCCTCGAAGGCGGCGAACGCGTCCGCCGCCAGCACTTCCGCCCACTTGTAGCTGTAATA
>DATABW010000230.1:0-2795 GCA_036259375.1 Woeseiaceae bacterium | reverse complement strand
CGCCGTTACCGTGTTGCGCGCATCCGGCATGCCCCCGCGGTTCAGGTCCCCGACCCGTGCCAGCACGTCCCAGCGGCTTTCTTCGCCGTCGATCAACAGGAGTCCCGTCGAGAAGAGGCTGGCGTCGTTGTCCGCGCCGTGCCCGATCGACCGGCCGCGGTAGCGGTAGCCGTCGCGATAGATGCCGTGGTTGTATGCGCAGTTGAAGTTGTCATTGGATTCGTAAAAGCCGCAAGTCGTGTCCGTGACTTCGCCGAACCAGCGCCAGGACCAGCGATTTCCCCAGAGGCCCGCGGCCTCGAGCCCGAATTGTGCAAGAAAGCGGCTCGGAAGTCCCCCCGCCTCGTCTTCCCCGATGAATTGTCCGTAAACGGCGACAGGCAATGGCAAGTCCGGGAGCGACCAGCGTACGTCGATGCCGGCGAGCTGGTTCCCGGGCTCGGTGCCGGCCGCGATGCCGTCGTCGCCGAGATTGTCCCTGCCCGCGAGCAGGTCGGCGAAGGCGTCGAAATCGCACGGGCGTCCCTCGCCGCACCATTGTGCCGCGCGCGACAAGCCGATTTCGAGGCTCTTCAACGGCCGGAAGTTGAAACGCAGTCCGAAGAAGCGCGTGTCCGGTACGGCGCGCTCCGTTTCCAGCTGCCCGAAGATCACGCTCAAGTCCCAGGGTCCTATCCAGCCCAGCCATGGGGACTGGAAAGCATCGGTGCCGTTGCGATCGATCGTCAGCGCCGGAATGGGACGCGCATTGTTCGACAGGACCAGGCTGCCGTCCCATCCCGGGCCCCACCAGCGGTCGAGCGTGCTCGCGGCGATCGAGAAGTTGCCGAGCGCGATTTCAACAAAGCTGCCGTCATAGCGGTATTCATTGCCGTCGTCCGGCGAGTTCACGAGCTGTCCCTGCAGCGTGACGTTCACGCGGGTGCCGCTCCAGGAAGCGCCCGCGCCGATCTCGCCGGCTTCCCGCGGCGTGTCGGCGAAGGAGCGGATGCGCGACGGCTCCTCGGCAGCCGAGAGCGCAGCGTGGTAGCGAATGTCTCCGCCGGTCCTCTCCGGAACCGCCGATTCCCGAACTCGTACCAGGGCGCGCCGGACGCCCGCCGGCAATGCGGAGACATCGGCGTTATCGATCTCGGAGCGTATCGCCCTCCACGCCAGCGGCCAGGTCGTGACCGGGCCTTGGATGATGCCGTGATCGGCCAGGAGCTGGATATCGGCGCGCAGCGCCACGTTGCCGGCGGGGATTAACGGGCCTGCGCCGACCGGCTGGGAAGCGCAGACGGCCATCGCAGTGATCCAGGCGGCAGCGGTATAAAGCCGGGCCGGGCGACCCCAGCTCGATATTCTGGTGCTTGTGTGAGCCATCATTTCCAGTCAGAACCGCCACTTATGCTTATACCGCAGACGTGCCACTTGCGGTATAAGCATCTTTACGCGTCGTGCAGGACGGAGGTTTTGTCATCATTGACATCAATTTTCCGTGCACTATGATTCAAAGATGCGTACTACGATTACGATCGACGACCACCTCGCTGAACGAATCGAGGAGCTTCGGCGAGCACGCGGCCTTTCTATGAAGAAAGTCATCAACCTCCTGCTGCGTGAGGGCCTGGAGCATCAGTCGAAGCCTCCGCAGCCCAAGCGCTTCAGGATTCGAACGCACCGGCTCCGCCTGCGCCCCGGGTTCGATCCGGAAAAGCTGAATGAGCTTTCCGACGAACTGGAATCCGAGGCTTTCCTGGAAAAGCAGCTTCGACACCGCCGGTGATCCTGCCAGATGTGAACCTGCTGGTTTACGCGATCGATGAAACCAGCACATTTCACCGGCAGTCGCGGGACTGGTGGCAAGCTCTGCTTTCATCCGCCGAACCGGTAGCGCTCTGTTATCCGTCTATCATGGGGTTCGTTCGCTTGACGACGAACCGCCGCGTATTCGAATTTCCGCTGACTGTCGATGCAGCCCTGGCGCAGGTCCAATCGTGGCTCGATCAGCCGAATACCAGCCTGGTCGTTCCTTCCGCTCGCCATTGGCCGCTGTTGAAGAAACTCCTCGCGTCAGGCGGAGTGGGCGCAAATCTCACCACCGACGCGCATCTTGCCGCCCTGGCCATCGAGCATGGTTGTACGCTGTACTCAAACGACAGGGACTTTGAACGATTCGCGGGACTCCGATGGGAAAACCCGCTCGATCACTAGGCGCGCCTTAAGCTCTCCAATTTCTCCAGCAATCCTCGCGTCGAAGGATTGCTTCCTTCGTACTCGTCCGGCGCCTCGACCGCGTCCGCCAGGCCCGTGGCGAGTTTCTTTCCGAGCTCCACGCCCCACTGGTCGAAGGAATCGATGCCCCAGATGACACCTTCTACGAACACCTTGTGCTCGTACAACGCGATGAGCTGGCCCAGCACGTTCGGCGTGAGCTTCCGGAACAGGATGGTGTTGCTGGGACGATTGCCCGGATGCACCTTGTGCGGCGCGAGCGCCTTCGCTTCGGCACTGGTTAAGCCGGCGGAATCGAGGTCGGCAGCGACCTGCTCCTTCGCGTAGCCGTCCATCAGCGCTTCCGATTGCGCGAGGCAGTTCGCGACAGCCAGGTCCTGTTGAGCCTGTGATCCGCCGATCGACTGCAGCGGCAGGATGAAATCCGCGGGCACCAGCCGCGTCCCCTGGTGCAGCAACTGGTAAAAGGAATGCTGCGCGTTCGACCCGGCCTCGCCCCAGATCACCATGCCGGTGTTCACCCGCACCGGCTTGCCGTCGATGCGCACGCGCTTGCCGTTGCTCTCCATCTGCATCTG
>DATABW010000229.1:0-8721 GCA_036259375.1 Woeseiaceae bacterium | reverse complement strand
CGCGCACAGATCGCGCGCATAAGGAGTGCGTATCTTTGCGCCATCCGGGGCGTGCCGCCGAAGTCCGTGGGAAAGCCGATGGCGTGGATTCTCATACGGCGCTCGCCGTTCGCACCGGTTATGTTGAACTTTTCAACTTCGCGAACAACGGCCTCCGCGGAATTCCCGGTGAAATCATCGCCGAAGACGTAGATGCTGATCTGTTTTTCCGGGTCCCGGAACGTCTCGATGGCGTAGATGATCCCGTCAGCGGGATTGCTGTCGCTGAACGGAGCCCAGGTGCGGATAGCATTCTTGATGGACTGGCGCAATTGAGGCGTGTCTTGCATCCAGGTCCTGCCGTACTGCTGAAACATGAACTGGCCGTTGTCGTTCATGATCTGCAATCCCTTGACCGTCGGATACGCATCCAGGACCTCGCGGATTTTCTGTTCCAGGAAGCTCCACTTCTGCTGCATGCTGCCGGAGGTATCAATCACGAAAATGATGTACTCGCTGTCTACCGGGATGCCGCCCACGGAATCGTTCACTGCGCGCTGATAGTTCGCGAGCAGCCGCTCCATTTCTGCCGTGAGCCGCTGCCGGGCTGCCTGCAGCTGTCCTTCGTCTATCCGCAGCGTCGCGGCGTCCTCGGTCAGCAGCCGGTACTGCCCTTGCACGGTATCCAGCTCCCTTTGCAGTTCCTTCAGCGTCATTTTGGTATCGGTCGTCAGCTTCTGTGCCGACAGCAGCTCACGATTCAGCACCGTGGAGTCTCCGCGAATGTCGAAAAGCTCCTCCTGCAGCATGGCGATCAACTCCTGGAGGTCGGTTTCGGTTTTCTCGACCATGACCGGGTCGGCGATCTTGCTGAGCACGAGGAGCAGTATCACGGCGCCAAAACCGCAGCTGATAACGTCGAGAAACGACAGGCTGAACGTCTCGATGTTGCGCCGGCGCCTGGTCACGGCCAGTCCTCGCTGACGCTCATGAAGGAACCGCCAGTGCGATAGGCCAGCATCCAGTACGCGATAGGCGCATTGGCTTCGCCTTCCATCTGGTACAGCAGCGTGTTGACCGGGATCGCGTTCGGCAGCAGCTCCACCGCTTCGTAGAAATACTCGAGGCGCTGCTGCCCGGTTACCATGCCTCGCGCCGTATCGGCGGTGTTCATCGTCGGCAAGCCGTCGGTGAGCAGGATGATGTTGTCGGGCAGCGGATTCAGGCTTCTTACCGCTTCATAGGCGGCGTTCATGTTTGTGCCTTCCTGCGGCACGGTGCGGCGCAGCACCTTGATCGCCTGGGTGAGTTGTTCCCCGTCACCGACGTCGAGCCACGTGCCTTTCGTGCCCTGCAACACCGGCCAGACGGTCGTGTTGAAGGCAAAGATCTGGAATTTGCTCTCCGGCGGGAAATTGGCGGAGAGCCAGTCAACGGTATTCACCACCCGGCGCCATTTCTCGGACCTGAGCTGTACCGCTTCGGGCATGTTGCGGCGCCGCAGTACGTTGATGATGCGTTGGTCCAGCATGCTTGCTGATGCGTCGACGAGCACCAGGATGCGCTCTCCACCGACTTTCAGCCCGGTCAGGTATTGCCGGTCGCCATCGCCCACGAACGTGCGAACTTCGGAACCGCTTTCCCTGCTCTGTTCAAACGCCAGCAGCCGTTCTCGCTCCTCCTCCAGCGACTGGATATCCGATTGCAGTTTCTCGATGCGCTCGATTTTGGCGAGGGTTTCCTTATCGTGCTTCGCCATCTCGATTTTGAGCTTCTCGATGAGAGCGGTGATCTGTTCGATCTCGTTCACTGCCTGCGCGCGCTCGTCTTCGAGTTCCTCCATCGTGTTGCGCGTCAGCACGAGGTCCTTGCGCTCGTCGAGGATCTCGTACTGGAGCTTGGACACCTCCGCCATCAAGCGCTGCGTCGGCTCGTCGGTGTCGCTCGTCACCTGCGCGTTGATGATCATGAAGAGCAGGATCACCGCGCCGAAACCGCAGCTGATGACATCCAGGAAGGACATGCCGAATGTCTCGGAAGAGCGGCGCCTACGTGCCATGCGTTTCGTCCGTCGTGATCATGAGGAATTCGAACCCCGGCGAACCGATGCGCACGGAATCGCCGATTCTCAGCACTGTAGACCCTTCGATGCGGTGACCGTTCAGAAAGGTGCCGTAACGGCTGTGATCCTCGAGCACGCACTGGCCATTCTGAAAGCTGACGGAACAATGCCGGCGCGATACACCCGGCATATCGCTGCCGAGAACGATTGTTCGTTCACCGTCGGTTCCCTGCGACCCGATGACGAGAGCGCCATTGTCGATCCGCCAGGCCGTGTCCCCGAACAACAGGTGCGTCGGCACGCCTCCGCTGACGATTGCGGCGTCGTCCCGTTCGACCTCGACGGCAGCCTGGTCCCAGGGGAGGTGCCGCCGCGCGTAGTAACGCCAGCGATTCGATCTCTGCCTTGTGTTCGGCGCCCCGGTAGGCGAGCTGCAGCGACACGGTCTCCCGCGCGGCAGCCTCCGCCAGCCAGCCCGGCAGGTTGTTCAGCAGCAGCTGCTCCGTTTCCGCGTCATACAAAGGGTCGAACCGCGATTGCTGCACGAATTCCTCTGCCACGGCATTCAGCCAGGCGTCGTACAGCGCGTATATTCCGCAGTCGTCGACGACCTCCATTCGTTCGAGCTGCGCCTGCCCGTGCTGCGACAGGCGCCCCAGCGTCGCCGCGTGCAGCCCCAGGTCGATGTGCACGGGAACGGCATTTCGATATTCGCGGCGCGTGGCGGCGACGGCCGCGTCCACCATCGCCACCACCGGCAGCTTCAGTTCGCCCGCGATCCCGAGCAGCAGCCCGAGTTCGCCGGCGCTCATGTAACCCGGCACCGCCAGCACGAGTTCACTCGCACCGCCGGCGGCGCGCCACATCTGCTCGAGCTGATGGCTGGCGAGGTCGGCCGGGCTCAGGTGGCTGAACCGCCGGTCGGCAATCGGCTCGGTGTGGAGCTGCTTCCAGAAGCGGTGCTGAATGCTCCGAGGGTGGATGCGTGCATTGGCCAGGGCTTCGTTGCCGGTGGCGAGGCGGTCCCGATCGAGAAACGCGAAGCCCGGTTCGCGGTACAGCATTCCGTCGCTGCCCAGCAGCGTAATGCCGGCATCGTTGATGTGCGCCGCGAGCCGGGTCACGTGATCCTCGTTCCGGTCAGTCCGCCTTCATGTGACGAATCAGCTTCTCGTCGCAATAGGCTTCGGTGTCAAAAACCAGCCGCTCCTGGATCGACTGCAGCTGGTGAATGATGAACATCAGCACGATGCTGATGAGGAGCGCAATCAGCGTCGAATTGAATGCGACGCCCAGGCTTTGGGTGACGCCGGCCAGGTCGCCTTGCACGGCGCGGTTGGCCTGCGAAAGTGCGTCGCCGATACCACGCACGGTCCCGATGAACCCGATCGCCGGGATGGCCCAGGCGATGTAACGAATCATCGACAGGTCCGATTCCAGGCGGTCCGCCTCGGATTCGCAGACGGTGTGCGCGATATTCGAGACGTCCTGGATGTTCCGGGTCGACGCGAACCGCCGCAGGGCGCTCATCAGCACGCGCGGCAGCAAGAGCCGGCGCTGCGACTCCGGCAGTGCCTGGATCTGCCGCGCGAACTCGCGCGTGTCCTCCGGCAGGATGCGCATGCCCTCGGCGATGGGTACGAGGTCGATCTCGAGCAGCCGCCGCTCGCGCGACAGGTCGATCGCCTTGTACCCGATGATCGCCAATGCCCAGAACATCAGGATGAAGCAGGCCTCCTGCTCGTAGTCCTTGATCAGCACCCATACCGAGCGCTCCGGGACGAAATTCGGGTTCTGTTCGATCTGGCGGTTCTGCTCCGCGATCGCCTCCGCCGCGTTCGGCCGCACGACGGACATGTAATACGCCTGCACGATGATGACGATGATGATGAGCGCGAACAGCTGGTAGACGAACTCGATCGGGATGTTCTTTTTCTTCATGGGTGCTGATCTTTAAGGAGATTGCGTACGCACTGTACCGGATGTTGGAGCCGGTCTCACGGGCCATCCCATCCACAACCGGCTGTCGCCCGTGGGACGGGCTCCTGCACATCGAGTGGCCTGCAGGACCCCCCCAAGGGGGCGACCCCGAAAGCTTGAAAGCTCAGATATCGGTCGGAAACGGGATCGCTTGATCGATCTGGATCTGCTCGGTAGGGATGAAGTCGTCGTCCTCGCCCTCGAAGGTCTGGTCGTCGAGCACGGAACCCTCCTCCTCGTCCAGCACCACCGGACCGCCCGCGGCCTCTTCTCCGGCGACCTCACCGGAAGCCTCCGGCTGTTCCGCTTCCGCTTCGGGCGTTTCCACCCCCTCCGGCGGGCTCCCGGCCGTCTCCGGATCGCTTTCGGCCGCTTCCGGGGTGCTCTCGGCCTGCTCCTGCGCCGCGTCCTCCCCGGCCGGCTCCTGCGCATCCTGCGCCAGGCCCGGGAGCGCCAGGAAGGTCGCGAGCATCACGGAAAGCGCCAGTTTCAGATGCGAAGTCATGACGGGTTGGACCAGCCGGCGGCCAAAAAGGTCTGCCGGACGCTCATGGAGCCGATTGCTCATCATCGGCTTCCGGGGCGTTCCGGACGATGCGGAATCCCACGTCGAAGCGGCCGTCTGAACCGAAATCCCGGTAGGCCAGGCGGAGCTCCAGAATGCCCGCGTGGCGCCAGCTGGAGCCGCGAATCACGTGATGGGTGCCGCTCCTCGGCCCGGTCGGGTCCACGAGGGGCTCCGTTTCGCCCGGGGTGGGCACCGAGTAGTAATCCTGCACCCATTCGGCCACGTTGCCGCCGCCGTCATGGATCCCGAGCGCATTCGGCGGGAAGGAGCCTACCGGCGCCGTCGACGTGTAGCCGTCGTCGTAGCCCGGCAGGATCGAAGGCACCACGCCCTCCGCCGACCGGTCGGCGTAGTTGCCGCTATCCCGGCGCGGCGGCATTTGGTTGCCCCAGGGGAAGACGGTTGCGCGGCTCCGCCCCTGGTAGCGGATGGCCAGCGCCCATTCGGCTTCCGTCGGCAGGCGGTAACCATCCGGCGCCGGGATGATCGGCTCCCACTTCTCGAAGCGCTTCTCGTACGCCAGCGGCAGCCCTTCCTCGGCGCTAAGCCAGTTGCAGTATTCGACGGCGTCGGCCCAGGTGACGTTGGTGACGGGATTGCTGTCACCCGAAAGCGCCGGATGCAGGTCGCCGCCCGAATTGTGGTTGGCGCGAAAGCGCGCGAATTGCTTATTCGTCACTTCATTGGCGCTGATGTAGAACGGCTTCGTGACCCTCACCGGGACCAGCACCTCGTTTGCGCGCCGCCCCTGTTCGCTGCGCGAAGAGCCCATGACCAGTTCTCCCGGTTCGACCCGGCGAAGCACCTGTCCCTGCGACGTCGTAAGGCTGGCCGCGACGCTCTGCATCCTGACCTGCTCGTCCGTCAGCAGGCGCACGTCGATAGTCTGCGGGTAGCCCGGCCGCGGCGTGATGCTCCGGGTGAAGGTCTGGTGACCGGCCTTACGCACTTCCAGCCGGTGCGGCGCGGACGAGAGATGCAGCGTGGCGGAGCCGATTGCAGATTCGCGGCCGTCGACGTACACCGTCGCATCCCCCGGCATCACGTTCACGTTGACGATGCCGACACGCGCGGTCATGTCGATGCTCAGCTCCCGCGAGGCTGCCGCCTGGAGCCGGACCTGGCGAACCGCTGAACCGTAGCCGGCTTTCGACACGCCAATGCGATAGTCGACGTCAGGCGAGAGCGCGAGGCTGATCGGCGACTGACCGCGGTAACGCCCGTCGACCGTCACGTTGGCGCCGATCGGCACCGTTATCACGTGCAACTCCGCGTTCGCCGGTTCGAGCCGTATGGTCGGCAGGGCGCGGTCCTCGTTGGCCGCGGTTTCGATGATACCGTCCCAGGCCTTGAAACCCTCGCGCACCACGCTCAGCTGGTGCGTGCCTTCGATCAACTCCACGCGCGCCGGTGTCACGCCGATGCGGTCATCGCCGCGGTAAACGATCGCGCCGGATGGCTCCGAGGTGATCTCCACGTCCGCCCAGCGCGGCACGAGCTGGACGAAAAGCTGCTGGTGCTTGCCCAGGCCGGGCACCGCGACGCGGTCGTGGTAAGGCAGGAAGCGATCCGCGCTGACGGTGACCGTGTGCACGCCGGGCTGCATCTCCAGCGGCCCGTAAGGAGCCTGCCCGATCTGCGCCTCGTCCACGGTGACGATCGCCTCGACCGCCGGGTCGGTGTGCACGGTCAGCGTGCCGGGTAGCTTGCGCATCTCGATGGGGATGTCCTGGCTGCGCGCCTCACCACCGACCTCGAAGCTCTGGCTCACGTCGTAGTAGCCGGCCTTGCTCACGTTGACGATGTAATCGCCCGGTCGCAGCAGGATACGGTCGCCGATCGGCAGGCGGAACCACCCGCCGCTGATGGACAGGTCGTATGGCTCGCCCGGCAGGACATCGAACTGGATCGAACGCGCGGAAAACAGCAGGTAGGACGCCAGGACGAGTGCGGCGACCGCGATGCCGATGCCGGTCTGCCAACGGTAATTATGCGCCGGCGCCGCGGCGGCGACGGTTTCCGAGGCGCGGCGGAACGCGGTGGGCGCGATCGTTTCGTCCGCTGCGCCGGTACCGTCCGCCATCTCCGGCGGCTTCGTGACGTAGGCGCTGTCCTCCAGGCGCACGCGCGCCAGCATCTCGCCCGCCTGTTCGGCAATGTCGATGCGCGTGCCGAAGAACTCGATGTCGTCGCCGGCCGAGAGGCGCCGCGATGTCGTGAGCGCCTCGCCGTTCATACGGACGGCGCCACCGCGGCCGACCGGCTGCACGAACGGTTCGCCGTCCAGCTCGTCGATGGAGGCTACGGGGGCGTTCCCGGGACCGGGCAGGCGGATCTCGCAATCGCTGCCGGTGCCGAGCCTGAGCGGCAGCCGATCCAGGGTGTAGCGGCGCTCGCCCTCCGCGTCCCTGATGACGATTGCGGTGACCTTCAAATCCGTTCCTCGCATTTGATCACGATGGGCCCGAGCTCGATTTCGGGCGCCACCCGGAATTCCAGCCGCACGTCCCGGAAGCCGGGCCGGCTGCCGGTCGCCACGTACGCTCCGGGGCGCAATTGGAGTTCCTGGCTGGAAAAGGTTCCGAGCTGGCCCACGCGGAAGATCGACACCTCGGTCGCATTATCGGAGACGAAGCGCACCGTGAGCGGCGTCGCCGCACGCTTCAGGAGTTTCGAAAGCTCGTCCTTTTGGTCTTCGAGCCGCGGCCCTGCCGGCGACATGCGCGAGAGCCGCAGCAGCATGTCCGTTGCTTCCTGCATGACGGCCGGCGCGGAGAGCGAATCCGGCTCGGCGATCCAGGAATCGAGCTTCGCGTGCAGGGCCGCCCGTTCGCGCGAGCGCGCGAGTCCTTCCTGCGCGAACTGGAGGAGCGGATCGATCTCGAGGATCTGCTCGTACTTCTGCACCGCTACCTCCCACTGCTCGCCCTTTTCGAGCGCCAGCGCCTCCTGTTCGAGGTTCCGGATCTTCGCGAGGCGCACCTCCTGGTCGACTTGCAGCAATCCATCGATCGGCTGCTGCGAATCCGGTTTCAGCGCCTTCGCCGCCTCGAAGGCGACGCGGGCCGTCGGGAAGTTGCCGGCCGAGAGCGCATCGAAGCCTTCCGTCATGCGCTGCTCGAAAGAGCGCTGGCGGATCGCGTCCTGCACCCGCTCGAGCGCGATTGCGGCAGGCTGCCACGCGGGATCCAGTTCGAGCGCCCGTTCGAACGCCGACTTCGCTGCGAGCAATTCCAGGTCGTTCTCGAACCGCAAGCCCTGGTCCGTCAACCGCAGCACCGATTCGAGATTGCGTGCGCGCTCGAGCCACTGCTCCGCCCGGGTGTGGCCGGGAGTGATCGCGACAGCGAGATCGAACAGGCGCACCGCATCCGCGTGATTGCCCGCTTCAAACGCCGCCGTGCCGGTCTCCATGGCCCGCCGGAACTCGCCGTCGATGCGGCCGAACAGCGGCTGCAGCAATTCCAGCGACTGGGCATAGCGCTGGCCCGCGAGCTCGTAATCGCGATCGAGATAAGCCTCGTCGCCACTTTCGTACACGTCGAGCGCGCGCTGGAAAGCCGGGCCTCCCCAGCGCTCGACTGCCCGCAGCCGGAGGCGCTCGAGATCCGACAGCAGTTCGCCCAGCACTTCGTCGGCCTGCGCCTTGATCGCCGCGATTTCCGCCGGTGACTTTTCCTCCGCCGCGGCGGGTGCGGTTTCCTCCGCTGTCGTGGCAGGCTGCCCGGCTGCCGGTGCCTCGACCGGCTCGCCGCCGTTGCTCTCAAGCGCGTTCGGCAACAGGTAGAACAAGGCGATGACGATAAGCACCAGGGCAGCGAGGCCGCCATACAGGAAGCCCACCGATACACCGCGGCGCCCGGTCGCGACGGCGCTCTCCGCGGGCAAGGCCGAGCGCCGCCTGAACGGTTGCACCGACTCTACGGATTCGACGTCGGGTTCGACCTCGCGTTCGAACGCGGCTTCGGACGGACGCAGCCGGACGGTGCCGGCGGATATCCCCGCCTCGCGCAGGCGCTCGGCAACGTCCTCCGCCGACGGCCTGTCCTCCGCCTCGGTGGCCAGCATTGCCGCCAGCAGGTCTTGCAGCTCGTCCGGGAGCGGCGTATCCGCGGCGGATGTCGGCCGCCGC
>DATABW010000228.1:0-16868 GCA_036259375.1 Woeseiaceae bacterium | reverse complement strand
GGTCCCGGGCGGGAACATAGCAAGGCAGGAACTCACGTGGCACGTACGCAACGCCCGGTCCGGGGCCCTGAGCCGCGCAAATCATTGTATTTGATGGAGACTTAATTAATTGTTATATCAAACAATTATAAACCTGGATGCAACAACGGCCGATGGCAATTGTAATTTCCGCAAGCCGCGTCGAACGCAGTATGTTGCAATATCACAACACGCATGTCTCGCGCACCCTTCCGGCCCTGTCCGGTGGAGCTAGTGCCCTCGCACTCCGACGAGGACCGCCTCACCCTCAGGGTCCACGCGCAGCTCACCGAAGCGCGCGCCGCGGTAAGCGTCTGCCGTGCCCTCCTGGAAGAACCACGCGTCGCTGGCCAGCCGTACCGACGCTCCGCGTTTGCGGAACTGCAGCAGGTGCTGCTCTTCGAGCCGCTCGCCCGCGTGGATCCGGACGAACCGCGCGACGCCATCCTCATCCAGCTCGATCACAACCCGGCCGTCGCGCACTCCCTTCTCCGCCGCCGCGCGCGCCACCTCGTCCGCCATTGCGTAGCGCAGCGTCATGTAGTCGCCCTGCAGCAGCGAGCGCGGATCGACCGGCGCGAGCTCGAGCAGCACGGTCGTGCCGTGGCGCAGGATGCGTTCCTTGGCAGTGATTTCGAAGTTGACGAAGGCGAGGATGATGAGGGTCGTGGCGGCGATTACCGCTACGCGCCGGTTCGCGGTGAAAAAGCGGGAATCAGGCATGGGAGTCGCCCGTGGGACGGGCTCCTGCAAGCCGGAGGAGCAGGTAGCGGGCGCCGAGGATGGCCGCGCCGGTGGCGCACAGGGTGATCGACTTGGCGAGCATCGTCGTTTCCATGCCGTAGAAGTAGGCCGTGACGAAGACGGACAGGAAGGCGATGCCCGCGCGCGCGGACGTGCGTTCGCCGGCCGCAGCGCCCAGCAAGATCACGATGAGCGCGAGCAGGATGCCCGGGGCCGCCCAGGCGCAGGCGATCACCGCGAGCATCAGCCCGTACGTGACCGGCACGGCCGTGCTGCCCTCCAGGAGCGGCCGCAGTGTGAAGCTCCCGACATACAGGAGCAGTGCCCCGAGCAGCACCGTCGAAATCCACGGCCGCGGGTAGAACACGAATTCCGAGCCCAGCGCCGGCAGCAGGTACACGGTCGAGAGCAGCAGGCAGCCGAAGGCCGACAGCATCAGTCCGCTCTCCAGCGGCCGCAGCAGGTGCCCCTGCCCCGCCGCCGTCAACGCGGCACGTTTCCGGTGCACCGTCACGAGCGCCGCGGCCAGCGCCGGTCCGAGCAACGGCACGGCGGCATTCCACTCGATGACGTAGAGCAGCACGACCAGCGCGCTTGCCGCGAACAGCACCGACAGGACGCGGTGGATGCGATCCGGAAAGATGAAGAACAACACGCCGCTGACGGCGATGATCACGCCGCACAGCAGCTCCATGCTCTCGCCCGGGCCCGAATCCGCGATGCCCCAGGCGAGTAGCGCCTGCCCGGCAATGCTGGCCGCAAGCGTCGCCTGCACGACGAAGTCGTTGTCGAGCTGCCGCCGCAGCGTCACCGCGCCCGCGATCAGCGCCAGCCCCACCACGACGAAGCCGCCCACGAGTATGCCGAGCCCGGCCACGAATCCGATCAGCCAAAGGCTCGCGAGCCACGCACCGAAGCTCACCATCGCGCGCACGTACCAGGGCTGCACGTCGCGGAGCTTGCCGGTAAGCGCCTCGGCCTCCGCCGCCTGCGCCTCGTCCAGCCGCCCGTCGGCGCGTAAGCCCGCGACGACCGACTCCAGCGACACGGCCGCGCGGCTCACGCGAGCGCCTCCCACCGCCGCGACACCTGCCGGAGCCACCACGCCGCGGCGCCGATCTGTGCCACGAGCAGCACGGCGAGCGTGAGCAGGCTGCCGATGTCCTCGAACAGGTACCGGATCACGAGCGCCGTCACCACGAGAATCGCCGCGAACACCCCGGCCGTCAGCATGAAGAGATCCCGCTTCCCGTACTGGTAGTAACCGAGGCACGCGGCCAGCGCGGCGGCGAAGAGCAGCGGCGAGAGCACCGTTACGTCCGCGTTCTCGCCCGCGCTGGCGGCGAAGATGAGGATCAGCGTCGGCGCCAGCACCGTGTAGAGCGCGGCCAGCGCAAGCAGTCGCGGGCCCGTGCGCCCCCGGAGCCACGCGATACCGAGCCCGGCCGCGAGCTCCCAGGCAACCAGCGCGCCCGCGTTGAGCGCGAACAACCACCCCGCCAGCCGCGAGTCGAGCACCGATGAGCCGAGCCAGACGAGCGGCCCCATGAGCTGCGTGAGCTGCCACCACCCTTCCGGCGGATACAGCACCTGCGTCCAGTAGAGGATGACGGCGAGGTTGAGCAGCCCGATGACGAGCAGCCACAGCCCTGCCTGCCGCCCGACGAGCGCCCAAGGCAGGACCAGCACCGCCCACGCGAGGAACAGTCCGTACGGGTCTGCCCCCGTCTGGTACACCTGCCCGAACACGGCGAGCAGCACGCCGACGAGAAACGCACCGGCGAAGAGCGCCGCGCGCCCGCCCGTCGAGTCGATCTTCAGGCGCCATGCGAGCAGCACGGCGGCGACGATGCCGGCCTCGACCAGCGCGAATTTCGCCATGCGGTGCAGGT
The DNA here is from genome assembly GCA_036259375.1 of Woeseiaceae bacterium. Classification (GTDB taxonomy): domain Bacteria; phylum Pseudomonadota; class Gammaproteobacteria; order Steroidobacterales; family Woeseiaceae; genus IDS-8. Next base: position 14,214 of record DATABW010000228.1, on the reverse strand, counting down.
CCGACCAGTTCCAGGCGAAGAAGGCGGCGATGCCCGCAATGATGAGGAGCGCGCCCGCGGCGGCCAGGAAGCGGTCCAGCCAGCGGCGCCAGTCGTTGCGATCCGGCCGGAGCTGCGCGAGCTCGACGGCGCGCTCGTAGGCGGCTTCATCGAGCGCGAGCGCGGTGCCGAGCTCGTGCACGTTCGCCGGCGTCGCCGGTGTGGCGGGCTCGGGCATGCAGGTCCCCTCCCCCAAAGCGGGTGAGCGGAGTTTAGCGCACGGGGCCGCGCGCGGTAGTGGTCAACGCATCGGGCATTGCGTCACGGGTGGACGACGTGGCCGCATCGTCCAACTCGTCCATTCGATCGCCCGGCAGCGGCTCGAGCTGCGCGCGCGTGGCGCGGCGCAGCACCGACGTGAGCATTCCCACGATCATTACCCACGGCACGATGTATTGCCCGTAGACCGCCAGGTTCCTGAGCGCATTCGGCAATACGGTGCTGAGCACGTCTTTCGGATCCTCGACCACGACCGGATCGCTCACGGCATACTGGTGCAGCAGGGCATAAGTGCCCCAGGCAAGAAGTACCGTCAACCACCAGGGCAGCTTGCCCCCGACTTCATAGAAATCCTTCAGAATGTTGCTGCGACTCCGCCCCATCGGCCTCTCCCCCTCTCATAACGCGAGACCAGATTAGGCGCGCTCGGCGCAGATCGCCGCCGGATACGTCACAAAACCGGCGCAGCCGTAAAACGCGCTATTTCGTCCTGCGTATGAACGCACCCAGCTGGCTCGCCGCATGCCTGACGGCCTCGGCCGGTACCGTCTCCGGCTCGCGCTCGATCCACTTGTAGAGTCCCTTCGCCGATAGCACCCGGACGGCGGATCTCCCGGCGGCTTCCGTGTGTTCGACGTACCAGCCCGGATAGAGGACCAGGGGCCGGACAGCCAGGCGGCGTCCGGTCAGTTCCTTGAGCAGCCGTGTGAGCTGCGCGCCCTGTGCCCTGGCCTGGATGATCGGCGACGGGTCGGCCGGTCCTCCGTTGATCGATACGGCCTCACCATCGTAAAGGATCTTGCACTGGCCTTTCGCGGGCTTGCTCCTGGTCTTCGTCTCGATCGTGTAAATGCCGCGGGTCGAGATGATCACGTGGTCGATGTTCCCGCTTTCACCCGGAATGTCGTGGTACACGCGATAACCGAACACTCGCAGCCTGTCCAGGTACTCGCCGACGGCTCGTTCGCCCTTGTAACCCGTCCTCAGGTGTTTGAGCTTCCGGAGCAAAGGGTATGAGCGCAGACCGCCGTAAACAGTGAGCAATGCGGCGAACACGGTCAGGTGAACCGGATCGGGCTTTACGCCATTCAGCAGCCAGATCCATTCCAGGCCGGCCATCAGCCACAGCAGCAGTAACATCGTGCCGAGCGGGAAAAGCTTGTCGAACAGCAGGTCGAGCTGTTCTTCCCGGATCGATTGCCCGGGTTGCCGTAGCGGATTCGCCTTTATGGGCGATTTTCGACTTGCGGCCATGGCAGACATATCCTGGTGCCGTAGAGATACCAGCATAAGAAGCAAAACGCGGCGTTGCTGAGCGGAGGATCACAGGTTTACAGCACCGTCGATTAAGGGCCGTCCGCTCAGCCGCCGGCGACCACGCGCGTCCTATGGCTTCCAGCCGATCCCCAGGTTCAACGCGTTCCTCAGCACGGCCGCCCCGCTGCCGCCGGCGCGTTCACGAACCAGGTCGTCCGCCGCACGTCGGATCGTGACGAGCTGCTCCGGCGCCAGGTCGAGTCCCGCGAGCAGCATGCGCGGGATCGGGTTGCTGTTCATGATCCAGTTCCAGAAGTGCTCGCCGGACGTGTACTCCTTCTCCTCGAAGGTCTCCTCGACGCGCACCCGCTCCAGTCCGGCGTTCGTCATTTCCCGGCGCAGCTTTTCGGGATCCTGCACCTGGAACGGCTGCGGTGGCGGATCCGCGGGCAGGCCGCTGAAGCCGGGCACGGCCGCGCGAATCGCGCGGACGAAGAACTGGATGAACTCCACTTTCGCGGGGGAGTTGAAGGCGACCACCACCACGCGCCCGCCGGACCTGGTGACGCGCACCATCTCCCGCAGGCCGAGCGGCAGGTCCGGAAACAGCATGACGCCGAACTCGGAGGCGGCCACGTCGAAACGATCGCTCTCGAGGTCGAGCGCATGCCCGTCCATGACGCGGGCCTCGATCTCCAGCCCTTCCTCCCGCGCCCGCCGCTCGAGCCGCTCGATCATTACCGGGGAGATGTCCACCGCCGTCACGCGCGCCCCCAGCCGCGCCGCCGCCAGGCTGACGGCGCCGCTGCCTGCGGCCACGTCCAGGAGCTGCATGCCCGGCTCCAGCCCCGCCTGCCGCAGTGCCCGCTCTCCCAGGGAGACGTTCATCGGCGTGACGAACTCGTCATAGCCGGGCGCCACCTCGTCCCAGGCGCGAGCGGCTTCGGCCGGGGAAAGCTTTCCGGGCGCCGGCGCGGAGGCCGTCTTCTTCAGTGCTTCTGACATCGGTTCACCTCGTGCTTGCTGTTCCTCGTCGTTGCCGGAACGTTACGGCAGCGGCGCGGCGGGCACATCGGTGAAATGACCCATTTTGGCTTCCAGGTGCCGAGAGGTGCTTCCCTACGGGACCGGTTGCAGGAGGTCGTGGCGATGGGCGTAGGCGGTCGCGGCGGCGCGCGAAGAAACTCCGAGCTTGCCCAGGACGTTGCTGACGTGCCGGTCGACCGTCCGCCGGCTCAGGTACAGCTCGGCGGCGATCGCCTTGTTGGTCTTTCCGGTCGCCAGCAGCCGGAGTACCTGCATTTCGCGCCTGGTGAGTCCGTGGCGCCTCTGCGCGGCGCAGTCTGCCGTCGCCGTGCGCGTGAGATCGGGGGCAGCGCCGAGCTCGCGGTAGGTCGCGATCGCTGCATTCAGGGACGACTGCGCCGCCTCCTTGTCGCCCAGTGCGCGGCAAGCCAGTGCCATGAGCTCGCGTGCCCGCGCGGCCTCATAGGGAGCCCCCGCGTCGCGCCACAGGTCGAAAGCCTGCCGCAGGGCAGCCAGCGCGGCCGACACCTCGCCTTCGGCGAGCGCGATGGCGCCGCGCGCATGCGCCGATATTGCGCGCGGCACTCCGGTATCGAAGCTTTGCGCAAGTGCCTCTATCTCCCGGCAGGCCCGGTGCGCCTCATCGATATCGCCGGCCGCCAGCATGATGTCGACCGACGCCTGCAACAGCGGCAGCCGCTCGGACGGATTGCTGGCCGCGGCGAGGGCACCGCGTATCGCCGCGGCGGCCGCTTCGGTATGGCCCTCCGCCAACCGCAACAACGCCAGCCCGGGCTGGGGTTCGTAACCCTGCGCGCTCGCTTCTCGATAGGCTTCCTCTGCCGCCGCGATCTCGCCGCGCAGGCGATGCAACTCACCCAGCCGGTAGAGAGCGCCGGCGAGCGGCAGCGGCGGTTGGCGCTCGGCAGGTGACGGCGCGCACGCATGCCGGACTTCCTCGAGTGCATCTCCCCACGCTCCCTGCCACTGCAGGATCTCGGCGCGATGCACGAGGCACCTGCCCGTAAAAGCGACCAGTTGCGGCTGCGCTTCGCACCACCGGGACAGCATGAACGTCCACTCGCGCGCCCGCGGAAACGCGAAGACCTGCATGCACTTCTCGATGACGCTGCAGTAGATGAGGCCGGTCATCCGCGGCGACAGCTCGTCCGCGACCACCGAGACCATGGCTTCGTCCAGCAGCGCAAGACCCTGCTCGATGCGGTCCTGCAGCAGCCGCGCGCGACCCTGCAGGTGACGCGCACAGGCGACGAGGTCCGGGTCCGCGAAGCGGTCGCCGATGGCGGCCGCGCGGGCGCCGAGAGCCCAGGCCTGTTCGGCATCCCCTGCGACAAGCTGTTGCTCCACGAGCGGCAGCAACAGGTAGCCCTGCTCGGCGCACTCGGTGCCGTGGCAGTCGAGCGTCCGCCGGGCGCGGCCGAACCAACCGGTCGCCGTTCCGAACTCGCCTCGGAAAAGATGACACAAGCCGATCCAGAATGCGGACCGCGCCGCGCGCGCCCACATCCGGGCATCGAGGCAGGCGCGGTGGACGCGATCGAGCGCCGCGACGTATTCGCTCTCGCGGCCGGTCAGGAACGCCGACATTGCGAGTCGTTCGAGGTCGTCGGTGGCGAGCGGCGTCGCGCCGTCCGCCAGCGTGAGCGCCTCGAAGGCGTCGGCCCATGCCCGGCGCGCATAAAACGCCCGGCCGAGTTGGAGGTGATCGGTGGCTGGCGTGACGCTGCCTCCCGCGTGTCGCCGTTTCGCTCCGGCTCGGCTAAAAGGGTAACACGCAGCCTCGACCGCGGAGGACCTCCGGCAGGCTTGCGCAAGAAGCCGGCCGGGTACTCGTTCCGTCACTCACGGGCCGCCAACCAGGATTGCGCGAAAATCACTGACGTTGGTCTGCGTCGGGCCCGTAATGACGAGGTCGCCCAGTGCTTCGAAGAAGCGGCCGGAGTCGCTGGCATCCAGCGCCTGCGCCGGATCGATGCCGGCGGCTTCCGCACGGACGAGCGTGCGCGGTCCGGCCAGCGCGCCGGCATGGCGGCCGGCGCCGTCGTATCCGTCCGTATCGCAGGCGATGGCGTGGATGCCGGCGGCGCCCTCGAGCTCGATCGCCAGCGCGAGGAGAAACTCGGTGTTCGGACCGCCGATGCCGTTCGCGTTGCGGACCGTGGTCGTCAGCTCGCCGCCGGACAGGACGACCGTCGGCTTTGCGCTCTGCGCCGTTTCTTTTGCGAGGGCCGCGTGCGGGGCCGCGGCCTCGCGCGCGTCACCTTCGATCGCATCGCCCAGCAGGCGGACTGCGACGCCGGCGTCCCGCGCCGCCGCCGCGGCGGCGGCCAGCGCATCGGCGGACGACGCGACGACGCGGCAACGGTTGTCGCCGCGGAGCGGGGACGATGGCGACTCCGTCATCAGGGTGTCCAGCACGCCGGGCGGCAGTTCGATGCGATAACGGCGGAGGATCGCCTGCACCTCCCCAAGCGTTTCGCGTCGCGGGACGGTCGGGCCGGAGGCGATCATCGCCGGGTCGTCGCCGACCACGTCGGAAATGATCAACGTGTCCACGCGCGCCGGCGCCGCGGCCTCCGCAAGCCTGCCGCCCTTCACCTGCGACAGCGCTTTCCGGACGGTGTTGAGCTCGCGGATCGACGCCCCGGCGCGCAGCAGCTCGGAGGTGATGCGCTGCTTGTCCTCCAGGCTCAGCCCCGGCATCGGCAGGCACAGGAGCGCCGAGCCGCCGCCGGAGACCAGGACCAGCGCCAGGTCGTCCTGCCCCAGTTCGCGGGCGAGCTCGAGCGCGCGCCGCGCGCCGGCGACGCTCATTCGGTCCGGCACCGGGTGGCCCGCTTCGATCAGCTCGAGGTTGCCTCGCCGGGGAAAGCCCGGCAGCGCATGACCGTAACGCGTGACGGCGAGCCCGGTCAGCGGGGATGGCCAATGAGCCGCCGCCGCATCGGCCATCGCGGTGGCGGCCTTGCCAAAGGCCAGCACGACCGTTCGCCCCTGGGGCGGTTCGGGGAGGTGCGGCGGCAATACGCGGTCGGGGTGTACGGCAGCAACGGCGATATCGAACAACGAGCGGAGGAACGATCCCGGATCCATCGTCCCGCGGCATGCCCCGTCCGTCACTTTATCGCGCCCGGTCGCGCAAGCATCGGAATGTTCATGCGGCGTCTCCTTCGTTCGCGGCCATGATCTCGTCCCAGGTGATAGACGCCGGTGATCCGCGCGCCCGATTCGGATTTGCCCGCTATGATGCAGAACGAGCTGCACCATTAACGTAGTTGTCAGAGCGGCGGCCGGGCTGGCTGACCGCCGAGAGGCACATTATCTGCGGGGGCAAGGCATGTTGCGACAGGTTATGGCAGTCGTTCTCCTGGCCGGGGGCGCCGGCACCGTACAGCCCGCGCCGTCGCTCGACTGGATCAGCGGCCACTGGTGTGCCGGGCTCGGCCAGGATACCGTCGAGGAGTTCTGGCTGCCGCCTCACGGCGGCGTCACGATCGGCGTGAGCCGCACGCTCAGGGACGGCCGCACCGCCGCCTTCGAGTATCTACGCATCGTCGACCTCGAAGGGACTCCGAGCTACATCGCGCAATCGGGCGGGCGCCCGCCGACAGCGTTCAAGCGAACGGCCGGCGGGGAGCGCTGGATCCGTTTCGAAAATCCCGAGCACGACTTCCCGCAACGCATCGAGTACCGGCGCGATGGCGATACCTTGCAGGCGGAAATCGCCGGCCCGGGCGCTGACGGATCGGAGACGGTGATTGCGTTCGAGTATCGCCGGTGTGTCCCTGGGGCGCTGCCTTCGGGTCTGCTGCAGCCCTGACTGCCTTGGAATCGCAGGGGTTGAAAGTCATGTCTTACGAAAGAGCCATCGCCGCGCGCGCCGGCTACGAGGGCGGCTGGGCGTAGGTCTTCGAGCGGGGCTACGGAGAATTTGCGGGCCGGCTTTGAGCCGCGCAGGTCAGGCGCGTGCTCCGGCAGCGCGCCAGGGAGCCGACACTTGCGCCAGCATCTGCAACAGCCGCACAGGATTGACCGGTTTGGCAAGGTGTCCGTCGAAACCGGCAGCGAGCGCCCGGTCGCGATCCTCCCGCCGCGCGAACGCCGTTACCGCGATGGCTTTCGGGGCATTGTCCGTTGCGCGGACGGACCGGAGCAGCTCGTAGCCGTCCGTTCCCGGCATCCCGATGTCGGTCAGGAGCACGTCGCAGGAATCGGCGGCAAGTAACGCCAGGGCTTCTTGCGCCGAGCCGGCGATGCTCACGTGGCAACCCTGCTCCACGAGCAGCCGCCGCAACAGTTCGCGCGCGTCGACTTCGTCGTCGACGACGAGCACGCGGAGCCCGGTCAGCGACACAGCCTGCGGTTCGTCGCCGGCCGCCGGCTCGCGTGCGGACACTTCTCCGGCCAACGGCAGGGTGACGGTGAAGGTGGCTCCCTGGTCCGGGCCGTCGCTGTGCGCGGTGATCGTGCCGCCGTGCATGTCGACGATCTGCCTGGCGATGCTCAAGCCGAGACCGAGGCCGCCGTGATGCCGGGTGATCGAGCCGTCGGCCTGCCGGAACCGTTCGAAAACGGCCGGCAGGAACTCCGTTGGGATGCCCTGGCCGGTATCTCGCACGATGATCCGCACTTCCTGCTCTCCTGCCACGACCAGCACCTCGACGCGGCCGCCCGCCGGCGTGAACTTGATGCCGTTGCCGAGCAGGTTCGTCACCACCTGCTGGAGCCGTGCCGCGTCACAGGTCAACGACACGTTCCCGGCGTTCGCGACGTTGACGGAGAGGCTTAAACCTTTGGCTTCCGCCACCGGGCGCAAGGCATCGGCTGCAGCCGCGACGATCTCGGCGGGATTGGCGCGCGCGAGCGTCAACCCGACTTTGCCGGCCATGATGCGGGACATGTCGAGCAGATCGTCGATGAGCTTGGCTTGCGCCACGGCGTTGCGCTCTATCGTCTCGACCGCCGGCTCGAACTCTGAACCTTTCGAGCTTTGCCGCAGCACGTGCGTCCAGCCGATGATCGCGTTCAATGGCGACCTGAGCTCGTGGCTCAGGGTCGCGAGGAACTCTTCCTTGAGCTGCGAGGCCCGTTCGGCCTCGCCCCTGGCGAAGCGCTCCGCTTCCAGTAGCTGCTCGCGGTGCGCCTGCGCTTCCGCCATTTCCTCGAGCAGGTGAGACAATGCCTCTTCGCGCTCGCGTAACGCCCGGTTTGCCTCTACGATTTGCTGCCGCGCCTCCACCTCGTCAGTGATGTCGCGCTCGATGAGGACCACTTCCGCCACGTTGCCCGCTTCATCCTTGACCGGATAGGCGACACCGCGTAACCGCCGCTCTTGCGCGCGTCCGCCGCCCGGCACGGCGACCGAGCGCTCCGGCAGCGCCACGATTTCGCCGGTAAACGCGCGACGGAGCAGCGGCCCGAGCTGGGCATCCTCCCACGGCTGGCTTCCGGGGTCCGGCTCCTCCCCTCCTGCCGGCAACCACAGCCGCTGCCAGGCGGGATTGACCTCCTTCACCCGGCCGTCGTGTTGGAGGGCCAGTATTCCCAGCGGCGACTGCTCGACGATCCGCCGGTAGCGCGCGGAGAGTCCCGAATGGGCGCTCTTCAGGGCGGCCGCCGTCCTCGACCGCTCTTCCCACAGCACTCCCAACCCGTGGAAGGTCAGCGCCATTACGCCGACGTAAACCTGCAGGGCAATGAGGCGATCGCCGAGCGACAGTTCGTCGGCGGCGAACGGACCCTGGCCGGCGGCCGTGTCGACGGCGGTGAGCAGGACGACCAGGCACAACGCGCCGCCGACTCCGATCGGCCCGAAACGCAAGCTCCCCCACAACAGCACCGGGAACACCAGAAACGGCATCGCGATTGCCGGCGGCGGCACGGCAAAGACGATCTGCGTGACAGCGAACACGACGATCGAGAATGCCGCGGCTTCGATCCACCGGCGCGCGGGGACAGCGCCGGCCTGCCGCCAATCCGTGATGACGCGAACGACGGCCGGTGTCAGCACCAGGGCGCCGACGGCGTCACCGACCCACCAGGTTCGCCAACCGGCGAGAAATCCGGGAGCATCCGGCGTCCACCACTCGGCGGCCGTGGCGCCGATGGCGGCGGCGAACGGCGCGGAGACGAGCACGGCGACGAACGCCAGCGCAACGATTTCCGGCAGCCGCGTCAGCGTAACCGGCGCCGGGAACATGCGCCTGAGGAGCAATGCGCCGATCAGGGGTTCGCTGAGATTGGCGACGGCGAAGGCAACGGAAGCCGACAGCGTCTGCCCGTGCACCTGGTCGGACATGAAATTGGCGATGGCGCCGGCGACCAGGAGCTGAGGCCAGCTGCGGCGCGGCGCGACGAGGAGGGCCGCGAGCGCGATGCCCGCAGGCGGCCAGAACGTGCCGCCCACGGACGGGCCCAGCGAGACCGCGTACGCCAGTTCCGCCCCGACGAAATAAGCTAGCGCGAAGAGGCCCGCGTGCAGCACGCCGCTGCGCACATCGAAAGATAGCGTTGCCGCCTGGGAATCAGGCATCACTCAAGGATCATGTCTAGTGGTTGTGGCGAAACCTACAGCAGCGGCATCATACCGACAAAAGGCTGGCCACATGCGCCCTGCTAGCGCTCGCCGAACCCGGCCAGCACGGCACCGTACACCCGCATCGCATCCCACAGGTTCTGCAACCGGATGTTTTCGTTTTCCGCGTGCTGGTTGTTGTCGTGGTTGGCGAGCGGCAGGATGACGATGGGCGCCGCCAACCGGCTGCCGAATTCGTGCAACGGCAGGCTGCCGCCCATGGAAGGCGTCACGATCAGGTCCGGCGCGATGCGGCGCATGAGTTCGGTGAACCGTGCGGCCACTGGATCGTCGAGCGGCGTCCGCAATGCAGGATAGCCGGTTCCCCACTCCAGTCGCGCTACCTTTTCGTGCGCGCGCAGCGTTTCCGGCGACGGCTCCTCGCCAACGATGTGGTAGCCCTCTCCGGCCAGGTGCGCTTCCAGCAGCTCGCGCACGCCTGCCGGTGTCTGGTCCGGCACCAATCGCAGGTCGAGCGACGCCGTCGCGGACGAGACGATGATGTTGCGGCCCTTCCCGCCGACGCTGCCGGCCTGCAAGCCGCGCACGTTGACGGCCGGCTGCGCGATCAGTGTTTCGAGCCGTTCGCCGCCGCCCTCCGGCGTGTGTACCGACAGTTCGTCCTTCAGGGCTTCGGTGGTGTCGGGCATGTTCGCGATGGCGTCCCGCTCGAGCTCCCCCAGCGGGACCACGTCATCGTAGTATCCGTCGATCAGTATCCGGCCGTCCGGATCGCGCAGGCCGACCAGCAAATGCGCGAGCTGCATGATCGGGTTCGGCGCCCAGTTGCCGTAGTGGCCGGAGTGCAGCGGCCGAGTCGCACCGTACGTCGTGATGTCCACGGTCACGTCGCCGCGCACGCCGAACACGAGCTGCGTGCGGCGGGAAGCATGCATCGGCCCGTCGCAGAAGAGAAGCAGGTCGGCAGCCAGCAGTTCCCGGTGTTCGTCGATGATCCTGCCGACCGTGGGCGAGCCCTGCTCCTCCTCGCCGTCGAGCAGGAGCTTCAGGTTTACCGACAGCTCGATATCGTTAGCCGCGAGCGCATCCAGCGCATGCACGAGCGCAACGATGGGCATTTTGTCGTCGCCGGCCGAGCGCGCGTACAGGCGCCACTCGGGGTCGAAGCGCCCTTCGACGGCAGCGATGTCCACGGGCTCGCCGCCGGCATCGACCCGTCCGTCCAGCAAAGTGGGCGAGAACGGCGGATACGCCCAGTTCTCCTGCTGCACCGGCTGGCCGTCGAAGTGCGCGTAGATGAGCAGGGTCTCCGTGGCACCCGGCACGGGCAGTTCCGCGTACACGTAGGGCGCGCCGCCGGCGCTCAGGCGGCGCGTGCTGAAGCCCCGCTGCTCCAGCAGCGAGATGATGTGTTCCGCGTTGCGCTCCATGTCGGACAGGCTGGATGCGACGTTCGGGATCGACAGCAGCTCGACGAAATCCCGGAGGATGGCCGCCTCCCGATCGCGGCGCCAGTCGTCGATTGCCGCCTGCACCGAGGCAGGATCGGCCTCCGCAAACGCCGCGGACGGAGAAAGCGGGAACAGCAGGAATGCCGCCAGCGCGGCGCCGGTGCTTCTCATTCGACGCGGAGAGCGTGGCCCGCACATCCAGGCGGTCCACATTAATGTTTGACTTTGCCGCAGGCGTCTATAGACTCGGCCGGGCTTGAGCGTGCGCTTCCTATTTATGCACATCACTTCGAAGTCCTTCATTTGTACCTCGTCCTGCATTTCATAAGTAAAGCAATCTATCCAGCGATACCGCCTTTTGCAAAGGCTTCCAATACTTTTGATCTGACAGGAAATGACTATGTCTACTACTACCGGTACCGTTAAGTGGTTCAACGATTCCAAAGGCTACGGCTTCATCGAGCAGGAATCGGGCCCCGACGTTTTTGCGCACCATAACTCGATCGTCGGCGAAGGCCACAAGACCCTTTTCGAAGGCCAGAAGGTCCAGTTCACCGTCACGCAGGGCCAGAAAGGCCCGCAGGCGGACAACATCGTCGCCGTATAAACGACGACAGGGCTGAAAAGACGAGGGCGGAATCTTCGGATTCCGCCCTTTTTTTATCTACATTATGTCAGCGGCCAGAAACGGCCGGCACACGCGTCCTTCCGGAGCCGAGTCCCGCGATTAGTAAGGCGGAGTGATACACCGCCACCGCCACGCTGGACCGCCCCGGACCTTTGGCCTAAAGTGACGTTCCCCCGTGCAGGAGCGGCCGGCGCCAGTCGCCGCGCACAGGATTCCGCCCACTGCCCCGGATTTTTTTGTTGATTTCGACATGGATGACGACCATCAACTAGCCGCCCAAGCAAGCCTTGCCGCTATCGTCGAATCCTCCGACGATGCCATCCTGTCCAAGGACCTGGACGGGATCATCCGGTCGTGCAACAGCGCCACCGAGCGCATGTACGGCTACACCTGCGAGGAGTTGATCGGCCGGCCGGTCCGCATCCTGATCCCGCCGGAGCGGCAGAGCGAGGAAAACGACATACTGGAGCGGATCCGCCGCGGCGAGCGCATCGATCATTTCGAGACGGTGCGCGTCGCGAAGGACGGCCGCCGTATCGAGGTCTCCCTGACGATCTCGCCCATACACGACGAATCGGGAGCGATCATCGGCGCTTCCAAGATCGCGCGCGACATCAGCGACCGCAAGCGCGCACAGGAACAGGAAGCCTATCTCGCAGCGATCATCTCATCGTCCTCCGATGCGATCATCTCGAAAGACCTGAACGGCACCATCACGTCCGCCAATGAAGGCGCGGAGCGGATCTTCGGCTACCCGGCCGCGGAGCTCGTCGGCCGGCCGATCCACCTCCTGATCCCGCCGGAACGCTATGCCGAAGAGGACATGATCCTCCGGAAGCTTCGGGCCGGCGAGCGCATCGACCACCTGGAGACCGTGCGGGTCGCCAGGGACGGCCGCAAACTCGATATTTCCTTGTCCATATCGCCGATCCGCGACGAGTCCGGCAAGGTCATCGGCGTCTCGAAAATCGCCCGCGACATCACGGAGCAGAAGCGGCTGGCGCGGGAACTCGCCCAGCAGCAGGAATACTTCCGGGTGACACTCAGCAGCATCGGCGACGGCGTGATCGCATCGGACGAGGAAGGCCGGGTCACCTTTATGAACCCCACGGCCGAGGAATTGACCGGCTGGCTCGCCGGTGAAGCCGCCGGCCGCCCTCTCGCCGAGGTCTTCCAGATCATCAACGAGAAGAATCGCCGGACCGTCGAGAACCCGGCGGACCTCGTCATGCGCTCCGGGCACGTCGTCGGCCTTGCGAACCACACCGTGCTAAAGCACCGCGACGGCAGCGAGCGCCCCATTGCGGATAGCGCGGCCCCGATCCGCGACAAGGAAGGCAATCCCGTCGGGGCGGTCCTCGTCTTCCGCGACGTGACCGAGGCGCGGCGGGCCGAGGACGCCCTCGCCGAGCAGCGGGAATGGTTCGAAACCACGCTCGAGAGCATCGGCGACGCGGTCATCGCGACCGACGTGCAGGGGCGGGTCGCCTTCATGAACCCGATCGCGGAGCACCTCACCGGCTGGAAACTCGACCAGGCGCGCGGCCACAGTTGCGCGGAAGTGTTCAACATCATCAATGAAGAGAGCCGGCGGACCGTCGAAAGTCCGGTCACGCGCGTATTGGCCGAGGGCGTCATTGTCGGGCTTGCGAACCATACGATCCTGATCGCGGCCGACGGCACCGAACACCCGATCGACGACAGCGGCGCCCCGATTCGCAACCGCGCCGGACGCATCGTGGGGGTCGTGCTCGTCTTCCGCGACATCGGGGACCGGCGGCGAATAGAGGCCGAACGGCGCGACGTGGCCGACGAACGGGAGCGCCTGCTGAACTCGGAACGCGCAGCGCGCGCCGAAGCCGAACGCGCGAGCCGTGTGAAAGACGAGTTCGTCGCCATGGTATCGCATGAGTTGCGCACGCCCTTGAACGCGATCCTCGGCTGGACGCAGCTCATGCTGCAGAGCGCGACGGACCAGGACGTGATTGCCCGCGGACTCGACGTCATCTCGCGCAATACGCGGGTGCAGGCGCAGCTCGTTTCCGACCTGCTCGACGTCAGCCGCATCGCCTCGGGCAAACTCCGCCTCAGCATCGAAAAAGTGGACCTGGTCTCGCTCGTGCGCAACGTGATCGAGACGGTGCAGCAGGCCGGTGACAGCAAGGAAGTCGGCATCAGCCAGGGGTACGACGCCGAGGCGATCCCGATCGCGGGCGACCCGGCGCGCCTCCAGCAGATCGTCTGGAACCTGCTCTGGAACGCGATCAAGTTCACGCCCGAGGGCGGCAGCGTCACCGTTCGGGTGCGGACATCGGCCGCCGGCGCGGAGATCACCGTGTCCGACACCGGCGTGGGCATCAAACCCGAGATCCTGCCGCACATTTTCGAGCGCTTTAACCAGGCTCACCTCCTGGGTAGCCAGGGTGTCGGCGGGCTGGGACTCGGCCTCTCGATCGTCAAGCACCTGGTCGACCTGCACGGCGGCACGATCAAGGCCGATAGCCCCGGCGAAGGACAGGGCGCGACCTTTACGGTGGTGCTGCCTGCCGGTGCGCCGCACGAGGTACCGGAAGCCACTGCCGGTGAGCGGCGCAGACCCTCACACCCGGGCGACCTGTTGCACGGTCTGCGCATACTCGTGGTCGAGGACGAAACGGATACGCTGGACTTCCTCGTGCGCTTCCTCGGGGCGCGCGGTGCGCAGGTGGCGAGCGCCTCGACGGCGGCCGAGGCGCTCGAGCAACTGTCCGGTTCCGAAACGGATTTGTTGATCAGCGACATCGGCCTGCCCAAGATTGACGGCTACGAGCTGTTGCAGCGCATTCGCCAGGCGGAAGCCGGCATCGGCGGCGGCGTGCCGGCCATCGCGCTGACGGCCTACGCGCGTGCGGAAGACCGCGCCCGCGCATTCCGTGCCGGCTACCAGGAGCACCTGGCGAAGCCGATCGAGCCTGCCGACCTGGTCGCGGCGATCGCGCGGATCCTGCAGTTGTCCAGGCGGAGCGGGGACGCGGACGACGAATGAACCGGAGCGGCCC
>DATABW010000227.1:0-2036 GCA_036259375.1 Woeseiaceae bacterium | reverse complement strand
GCGGGTCGACGTTGAGGAGATCCTGCATGAAGGTGCCCGTCTCGCCGGAGAACGGGCCGAACGACATCGCCTTCTCGCACCCGACCACACCGGCATCACCGTGCCCGACATGGCGCAGGCGGTCGACTTCTTCGTCAACGTGGTCGGCTGCGAGAAGGCGATGTCGTTCGGCCCGTTCTCCGACGAGACGGGCACGTTCATGCAGGATCTCCTGAACGTCGACCGGCGCGCCGTCATCGAGGAAATCACGCTTATCCGTTGCGGCCACGGCTCCAATCTCGAGCTTTTCAAATATTCCGCGCCGGACCAGAAGGATGCCACGCCGAAGAACAGCGACATTGGCGGCTACCACATCGCCTTCTACGTCGACGACATCCGGGCGGCGAAAGACTACCTCGACTCCAAGGGCGTGAAGACATTTCTCGGCCCGCTGCCGGTCGAGCAGGGCCCGGCCGCGGGCCAGAGCATCTTCTACTTCCTCGCGCCGTGGGGGCTGCAGCTGGAGGCGATCAGCTATCCATCCGGCATGGCCTACGAGAAGGATTCGCCTACCGTCCTCTGGTCGCCCAAGAAACCCGCGGACTAGAACAGCCGGAGCAGAACCGCGCTGGCGTGGCGAGGTTGAGATGTCAACCTGTCTGCCGAACCGCCTCGGAGAGGCCGCTGGTCTCCGCCAGGTTGACACGGAAGCTGCCGATCATACGGTTCGCGTCGACGGGCTTCCATGAGATCGCGCCGACGATCGTGCGTTCAGGGCTGAGCGGCGATCGCTCCATCAGCGAGATCTGCACGTCTGTCTCATGCACCCAGCCCGTGATCTCAAGATGTGACACTTCGCGCGGATCGGCCGGTTCGCGATCGACGAGGAACTTCTCCCCTTCGCCGGCCAGCTGTCCGCCGTCCTGCACGAACGTGATCCGGAACTCCACGTCGAGGCCAAGGAAATCGGGGCGCTGGGAAGCCGTCACACGGTGGGCCACCCGCCACGTGCCTGTCAGGTCGAGTGCCTCCGACAGCTTCGTCGTCATAACGCCCTTTACACCGGGCCGACCTGGAAAGCTGGCGCGCCCTACGGGACTCGAACCCGTGTTACCGCCGTGAAAGGGCGGCGTCCTGGACCGCTAGACGAAGGGCGCGTGCGGGGCCTTATAGGGGGCGCGCCTCGCGTCGACAAGGCGGCAGATGAGAGTCACCACTTCCCGGTATTGGGCATCGACTGCCACGGCTCCTGGGCCGGCTTGGCCGGGCCCTTTTGCAGGAGCTCGATCGAAATGTTGTCGGGCGAGCGGACGAAGGCCATGTTGCCGTCGCGCGGCGGACGGTTGATGGTGACGCCGCTCTCCCTCAGCCTCCGGCACGTCTCGTAAATGTCGTCGACCTCGAAGGCGAGGTGGCCGAAATTGCGGCCTTCGCCGTAATTCTCCGGGTCCCAATTGTACGTGAGCTCCAGGAGCGGCGCCCGCTGCTGGCGGCCGGATTTCTCGTCATCCGGCGCCGCCAGAAAGATCAGCGTGTAGCGGCCCTGCTCGCTTTCGTGCCGGCGCACTTCGACCATGCCGAGCTTGTTGCAATAAAACTCCAGCGATTTTTCGGGATCGCTGACGCGCACCATCGTGTGGAGATACCGCATGAAGAATCCTTTGCTGCCGCGGGGAGAATATGGCGCCAGGAGCAACGTTCAATCGTGAAATCGGCGACGCGGAACGAAACCTCGCGCTGCCCGGCTCTATTGCCGAACCGGAGAGCTGAACGGAGACATGCTGCTGATCCATTCGCGACGGGAGGTGTCGTAGCCGCCTCTTGCACCGGGAGAGCGCCTGCGCGACAGCGAGACCCTCGAGTCCCCCGCCGGTCCCGCCCTGGTCACCAATAGCAGTTCCCACGTCTGGCTGCCGGCTGCCAAGCAGCCGGGCGCTTGGGCGTTCGGCATCCTCTACGCGGTCGAATCATTCAGCCGGGCGACGCTTGCCAGCATCGTCCCGATCCAGGCCTACGACCTGCTGCAGGATGAGCAGAAGGTCAGCGTGCTTTACTTC
>DATABW010000226.1:0-4013 GCA_036259375.1 Woeseiaceae bacterium | reverse complement strand
GTCTGCCGCGGCATGCCGCGCGTGTAACGAGGCCTCCGAGGCCTCGAGGCGGGATTCCAGTTCGGCGAATCCGCGGTCCCGCTGTTCCAGCCGATCGCGTGCCGCATCCAGTGCCTGCCGGAGTTCGGTGAGCTCGGCCGTGACGCCCTCGGTAAGGGCTTCCCGCGCCTTGAGTTCGGCTTCGAGGCCGTTGGAGCGCGCCCGCAGTTGTTCCAGGTCGAATTCCAGGCGGCCGATGTACTCATCGCGCTCCCGCAGCTCTACCTGCAGCGTGCCGAGCGACTGGCGCTCGCGTTCGGCGTCGAGGCTGTCGAAGGAATGTGTCGCCGCGTCGGATTCGGCTTCGTAATCGAGCGCCGGGTCTGCGGTGTATGTGGCGGACAGCAGCTCCAGTTCCGAGGTGTCGTCGTCGAGATCGGAGGCTAACTCGTGGGTATTTTTATTGTCATTAGCCATTCCAGGATTCTAACACGCGGCCTCCGCAGGAGCCCGTCTCAGCGACGATCCATTCCTCCCCGCCCGGTCACCCCGTGGACGGCTCCTGCAACCACCCTTGCACGAGCGGACTGGTAGCATCGTTTCAATTCAGTCGCACGGCACCGTCCGGCCGTCCGCCCATTGCCGAAGGCGAGTCACCTGTTCCGCCATGACGACCGACAGCGGCCGCGTGGCGCGCACCGCCTCGAGAAGGTGGCGAGACGTCAGCGCACCGTCCTGCGCGTGCGCGGCATAGAGTGCGGAGACGATTGCCTGCTCGATCTCGGCGCCGGAAAATCCCTCCGTGGCGCTCGCCACGCGCCCGATGTCCAGCCCGTCCATGACCTGGTCCCGGTTTGCGAGATGGATCCTCACGATCTCCGCCCGCACCTCCGGATCGGGCAGGTCGACGAAGAAGATCTCGTCGAAGCGGCCCTTGCGCACCAGCTCCGGTGGCAGGGCGCTGATATCGTTCGCCGTCGCGACGACGAACACCTTGCTTTTCTTCTCCGCCAGCCAGGTCAGGAACGCGGCAAGGATGCGCTGCGTCGTGCCGGTCTCGCCGCCCCGGCCGGCCAGGCCTTTCTCGATCTCGTCGATCCAGAGCACGCAGGGCGCCATCACGTCCGCGGTTCGCAGCGACTCCCGCAGGTTGCGCTCGGTCTCGCCGTGGTACTTGTTGTACAGCGTCCCGAAATCCAGCCGCAGTAACGGCATGCCGAAGATGCCCGCCGTCGCCTTGGCCGCCAGGCTCTTGCCGCAGCCCTGGACGCCTATCAGCAACAGCCCACGGGGCGGGTCGAGGTGCCTGGCATCCTCTGCCGCGGCGAACGCCGCCCGCCGCTGCGCCAACCAGTGCTTCAGCCGGACGAGGCCCGCCACGTCACTGAAGCGCCGCGTGTCGTATTCGAACTGCAGCACGCCGCCGCTGTTCAGGAGCTCGTACTTGGCTTGCATGACGCCGGGGAGGTCGCTATGCGTGATGGCGCCGTCTTCGTAGATGGCGCTGCGGGCGAGGCGCTCGGTATCGGCGTCTGTCAGCCCGGCGAGGTTGCGGATCAGCATGGCGTGCGCCTTCGCATCGATCCGGACCCGCGACCCCGGATTCTCCGCCGCCCACTCGCGAGCCACGCGCTTGACGATTGCTTCGCGCTGGTCGGCCGAGGGCAGCGCCATCTCGAACCGCGCGCTGTAGGGTGCGAGCTCGGCCGGCAGCTCGATGCGGTGACTGATCAGCACGAGTTGCCGCGGCACTTCGCGATACCGCAGACAGATGTCCTTCAGCAGCCGGACGTTCACGGGCTCCTGCAGGTAGGGATGAAAATCGAGCAGGACGTAGGTCCCGGCTTTCCGGACGGCGCGGATATGCTTCAGGACCTCTGCCGGCGCCGCGTTGTGAGGCTGCGGTTCCAGAGCGATGTCCAGCCGTTGCAGCCCGTCCGTGACGCTCCAGCGGAACAGGGGGACGTACTCTTCGGTTCTTTTGGAGCGGCCGATCCCGGTGAGGAGGTCGAGCATGCGCGCCTCGTCACGCGTCTCGATCACGATTATGGGCGTGCGGGATCCCAGGAGCAGATCGAGATCCCGTTGCCGGTTCATGCAGCCGGGCATCCCGGCAGATCCTCCAGCGATTCCATCGCTTCGCCGGCGACATCGGCGGCGATTTCGCGGAAGCGTTCGACGGTGATCTCCTCGTCCAGTGCCGCAAGCTCGGCGAGCACGTCGTCCAGGCTCGACCGACCATCGGTCTCGTCGCGGATTTCCGCATCGAGCTCGGCCAGGACCATCACGGCGCGAGCCGTTCGGCTGCCGCTGGAGCGCGGGCCGCAGAGCTCGGACGCTTCGCGGCCCCATTCCGCCAGATCCTCGTGCGCAATCTCGAAGCGCCGCTTGCCCAGTGTGCCGCTGCGCCGCAGCGCTTCCAGCGCATAGAACTCGGCAAAACCCTCGACGATCCAATCGGCGCCGCGCTTCGCCGACAGGCCCATGCCGACGTGGACGATTTCGTGCAGGAGCGTGCTCGTGCCGTTCTCGCTGATGAGCGGCCGGTCGGCGTGAATGTACAGCGATTGCGGCGCGGACAACGCGCCGCGCCACATGGGCTCACCGGCGCTCACGATCGTCAGCCGGTCTGGAAAATCCGGCAGCACACGCAACAGCTCCGGCAGCGTCCAGCGCAGGAAGGCGAGGATGTCCAGGCGCCGTATATCGTGACCGGTCGGCCCGGCGACCTTCGTGCGGATGCCGGAAATCGTGCCGTAGCGCACGCCGAGATCGCCAAGGACGATCCACCCGGTCGGCGTGTCGAAGCGGCGGTCCGGCGTATCCACGTCGAAGCTGTCGTCGTTGCCGAAGTAGGGCGTGACCGATGACCAGCCGTCCGGCAGCTCGAAGGTCAGGCGGGTGTCGCTTTCCGCGTCTTTCAGCGTTCGCGTATCCGCGGAGGGAATGATGTCTTCGCCGCGGAAGAGCGCCCAATCGTCGCCGATATAGGCGTCATAGGTGTCCTCGTCGCGGAGGTGATCAATGCGAGCGAACCAGCTGAGTTGGCCGCCGTCCTCCGGCGGCAGCCAGACCGCGCGGCCATCCTGAACCGTGAGCTCGCCGTCGCCTTCTACGTTGCTGATGCGCCCGCCGAGGAGTGACATGTCTAGTTTGCGCTGGTAGTCGTCGCTCTGCTCGAGCGTCAGCACGACACGCGCGCCGGCAGTCTCCGGATCAAGCGTCACCACATAGTCCAGGGTGTAGACACGGTCGTCCCGGCTCGTGTCCGAGGCATTCGAGGGCCCGCAGCCCACCGGGCCGGCGGACGCAGCGAGCAGCAACAGTCGTGCGACCTGGTTCATGGCAGCTTGAGGCCCGGCTCGGTAAGGTCAGTGCTGGTACGCACGGGGTCGGAGTGTTCCATATGTCGTTGCCGCCTTCCAGAATTGTTCGACGTTTGGCGCTCGCCGCGACGCCGCTCGTGCTCGCGGCCTGCGGCGGCTCGCCGGCGCTGCTCCCGGATACGGGCGGCAAAGCCACGCACACCGCAGCGGCATCGGAAGCACCGGGGACCATCGGTGAGCGGGCGGCTGCGATCGCTGTGCGCCAGGTCGGCGTGCCGTACCGCTACGGCGGCCGCTCGACCGACGGCTTCGACTGCAGCGGCCTGGTCAATTTCGCGTACGCGCGCGCCGGGAAGATCGTGCCTCGGACGACACTGCAGCTGTGGCGGCAGCTGCATCCGGTGGACACCGGCGATCTCCGGGTGGGCGATGTGCTGTTCTTCGACATCGAAGGCAAGGTATCGCACGTCGGGCTGTACCTGGGCCGGGGCCGTTTCGTGCACGCGCCGTCCAGCGGCCGGGAGGTGACGGTCGCGTTGCTCGATGCCCCGTATTACCGGCACGCGTTCATCAGGGGCGGGCGGCCGTAGGGCGAGGGCCAGGACGGCCCCGAGTCAACGCCTGCCCCTAACAGCTCAGGTGGCTTGCTTGGCCTTGTCGCCGACGATGAACAGCTTGAGCTGTTCGGCCAGGCCGCCGCAGGCGTGC
>DATABW010000225.1:0-2968 GCA_036259375.1 Woeseiaceae bacterium | reverse complement strand
GAGGGGCCTTTTTTGTGCGCCGGACAATGAACGAGGTCACCGACATCGCAGGCGCACGCGGCAGCCGCATCGAAACCGCAGAGGTTCGGGACGACAGCAGAGAAAGCCGCATCCGGAGCAGCAGCTTCCGCCCGGCGCGCTGGTTGCGCAACCGCCATGCGCAGACGATCTACCCTTCGATACCCATCCCGGGAATCCCGAAGCCGAGGCTCGTGCGCGAACCACTGGAACTGCCGGATGGCGACGTGACGGTGGTCGACTGGCTGACGGCGGTGCCGGACACCGACGACAGCTCGCCGATTCTGATTGTGCTGCACGGCCTGGAGAGTTCGGCCCGCTCGACCTACGCGCGGCAGTTGCTGCACGCCGCGGCCAAACGCGGCTGGCGTGCCGCCGTGCTGCATTTTCGCGATTGCGGCGACTACTGCAACCGCCTTCCCCGGCGCTACCACGCCGGTGAGACCGGGGACATCCGTTACTTCCTGCACAAGCTTCGGAGCCTGGGCCACCGGGGTCCGCTACTGGCCGCCGGCTTCTCGCTCGGCGGCAACGTGCTGCTGAAGTACCTGGGCGAGAGCCGAGAGGAGACGCCGCTCACGGCCGCGGTCGCGGTCAGCGTGCCGTTGAATCTGCACGCGGCTTCGCTGGCCCTTAGTAAAGGTTTTTCAAAGTTTTACCAGCATTACCTGCTGACGAGGATGAAGCGCTCAGTCCGCCGCAAGTTCGATCCATTCACTGCCGCGTTCGACTGGGAACGCGCGATGAAAGCGCGGACGTTCGCCGAGTTCGACGATGCCGTTACGGCGCCCTTGCATGGCTTCGCGGATAAAAACGACTACTACGACCGCTGCAGCGCGATGCGATACCTCGACGGGATCGCCCGTCCTTCGCTGATCATCAACGCGCTGGATGATCCGTTCATGACACCGGACGTCATCCCGGCCGAAGACTCGCTGTCCGAGTTCGTCACCGTCGAGGTAAGCGAGCAAGGCGGGCACGTCGGGTTCATCCACGGCGGCACGCCCTGGCGCCCGCAGTACTACATACCGCAGCGGATCATCGAATTCCTGGAGCCCCAGCTGTAGGAGCTACCGAGTGCCTAGGCGGCTTCTTCGACCGCTTTCATTGACAGGCGCACGCGTCCCTGGCGGTCGACTTCGAGCACCTTCACCCGGACGATATCGCCTTCGGACAGCTTGTCGCTGACCTTCTCGACCCGTTCGTTCGAAATCTGCGAGATGTGCACGAGCCCGTCCTTGCCGGGCAGGATCGTCACGAACGCGCCGAAGTCCATCAGCCGCGCAACGCGGCCTTCGTAGATTCGGCCGACTTCGACATCGGCGGTGATCAGCTCGATACGGCGGCGCGCTTCCTTGCCGGAAGCGCCGTCCACCGACGCCACCTTGACGGTGCCGTCGTTCTCGATGTCGATAGTGGCGCCGGTCTCCTCGGTGATCGCCCGGATGACCGCCCCGCCCTTGCCGATGACCTCGCGGATCTTCTCCGGATCGATCTTGAACGTCATGATCGTCGGTGCCCATTCGGACATTTCGCTGCGCGGCGAGCTGATCACGGCGTTCATCTCGCCCAGGATGTGCAGGCGCGCCTCGCGGGCCTGCGCAAGCGCGGTATTCATGATCTCGCGGGTGATGCCCTGGATCTTGATGTCCATCTGCAGGGCAGTAACCCCCTCGCCGGTGCCGGCCACCTTGAAATCCATGTCGCCGAGGTGATCCTCGTCGCCGAGGATGTCGGTGAGGACCGCGAACCTGTCACCTTCCTTCACGAGCCCCATCGCCACGCCGGCGACCGCTGCTTTCATCGGCACGCCTGCGTCCATGAGCGCGAGACTCGAACCGCAGACCGACGCCATCGAGCTCGAGCCGTTAGATTCGGTGATCTCCGAAACCACGCGGATGACATACGGGAATTCTTCCATGTTCGGCATGACCGCCTGGATGCCGCGACGCGCGAGCTTGCCGTGGCCTATCTCGCGGCGCTTGGGTGAGCCCATGAACCCGGTCTCCCCGACCGAGTACGGCGGGAAGTTGTAATGGAACATGAAGGGTTCCTTCCGCTCGCCCTCGATCGCATCGATGATCTGGGCATCACGCCCGGTGCCGAGTGTCGCCACCACGATCGCCTGCGTCTCGCCCCGCGTGAAGATCGCCGAACCGTGAACCCGCGGCAGGACGCCGACCTGGATATCGATCGGGCGCACGGTCTTCTGGTCGCGGCCGTCAATGCGCGGTTCGCCCTGCAGCACCCGGTCACGCACGATGCGCTTCTCGAGTTGCGAAAGTGCGTTCTTGACCTGCTCTTCGGTCCAGCGCGCGCCTTCCTCGCCGGCGAGCGCAGCGACAGCCGCATCCTTCGCCTCGGCGACCTTGTCCCTTCGCTCGCTCTTGTCGGTGATGCGATAAGCGTCGGCAAGGGCCTGCTCCGCCTGTCCGGCAACCGCCGAATCGAGCTCCGCATCCGTTTCCGGCGGCTGCCAGTCCCACGCCGGCTTGCCGGCTTCGGCCGCGAGCTCGTTGATGGTGTCGATCGCGACCTGCATCTGCTCGTGACCGAACATGACGGCACCGAGCATGACGTCCTCGGGCAGGCCTTTCGCCTGGGATTCCACCATGAGCACCGCGTCCGCCGTTCCGGCGACGACGAGCTCCAGGTCCGAGCTCTCCAGCGCCTCCATACCGGGATTCAGCAGGTAGTTGCCGTCGCGGTAGCCCACCTTCGCCGCACCGATCGGGCCCGCGAAGGGCATGCCCGAAAGCGCGAGCGCGGCGGATGCGCCGATCAGGGCGGGAACGTCCGGATCGACATCGGGATTCAGGGAGATGACGGTGGCGACGACCTGTACTTCGTTGGTGAAACCCTTCGGGAAGAGCGGGCGCAGCGGACGGTCGATGAGGCGGGAGGTCAGCGTTTCCTTTTCGCTCGGGCGTCCCTCGCGCTTGAAGAAGCC
>DATABW010000224.1:0-3088 GCA_036259375.1 Woeseiaceae bacterium | reverse complement strand
GGGAGGGCGTCGCCATCGCGGCCGAAATGCTGGCGGAGGTCACGGCGATCCCTGGCGTTTCCGGCGTGCATCTGATCGCGACTCGCAACCTCGCCGCGATTCCAGCCGTGCTCGCCGGCGCCGGGATGAGCCGGCAAGCATGACGGCGGCCACAGGAACGCGCTCTGTGCAGGACGTAGTCGACTCGGCGCTCGCCCTTGCACGAGCAGACCGGCTCGAGGATGCCGAGAAGCTTTGCCGCGATCATCTCGCCGCATTACCGGACGACGTCAACCTCGTGGCGCTGCTGGGCACATTGCTGATCAAAAAGGGCGGCTACGACGAAGCGCAGCAGCATCTGGAGCGGGCGATTCGACTGGAGCCGCGGTTCGCGAAGCCCCACGAGGACCTCGGTGCGCTGTACCTCGCGACGAAGCGGCCGACAGATGCGATCGCTGAGTTCGAAACAGCGATCGGCCTCGATTCCCGGCAACCGTCCGCATTCTACGGACTTGCGACGGCCCTCGAGCGCTGCGGACGCCGCGAGGAAGCGCAGCTCGCGCGGGCGCGATTCCTTGCACTTTCACCCGTCGGCAAGGCGGTGTCGGAGGCGGCAAAGCTGCGTCTTGCCGGGCAGGCCGATCGCGCCGAGAGCATCTGCGGCGAAATTCTCGCGAAGGAGCCCCGCAACGTTCACGCTCTGCGGCTGCTCGCTCGCATCAGCGCCGACAAACGCCGCGATGCCGCCGCCGAAGGCCTGCTGCGGCGCCTCCTGTCGATCTCGCCGGACTTCTTTCTCGCGTACAGCGACCTCGCACAGTTTCTCCTGGAACGCAGCCGGTATGAGGAGGCTGTCGGGATGCTGGAGAAGGCCGTCGCGATCCGGCCGGGCGCCACGGATCTTCACCAGACGCTGGCCGATACCCTTTCCATCGTCGGACGGTCGGCGGAAGCGCTGGTCGCTTACGACAAGGTCCTCGAGCTGCGTCCCGACGATCCGCGCGCCTTGCTCGGCCGCGGGCACATGCTGAGAATTCACGGCCGGCGTGAGGAGTCGATCGCCGCCTACCGCCGGTGCGCGGGGCTCCGGCCGGATCTCGGTGAAGCGTGGTGGTCGCTCGCGACCTTTCGGGGGCTCGACCTCACCGATTCCGAACAGGAAATGATGCGCCGGCAGCTCGATGCGGCCGAACCCGGATCGGATTCGGCCATCGCGCTGCGATTCGCGATGGCGCGCGCCTGCGAGAAGGAGGGAGACTACGAGCGGGCCTGGGCGCACTACGAGGCGGCCAACGAGGCCAAACGCCGCACGATTGCCTATGATCCCGTGGAAACCGAAGCGCAGCACGATGCGCGGATTCGCACTTTCGATCAGCGCCTGATCGAGCGAGTGGTGCACGCCTCGGATACCCGCAGGATGCGACCGATCTTTATCACGGGCGTGCCGCGGTCCGGTTCGACGCTGGTTGAGCAAATTCTCTCGTGCCACGGCGATGTCGAAGGCTGCGGCGAGCTGCCTTACGTCATCATGCTGAGTGCCAGGCTGGGCAGGGACAGGTCAAGTGGCCCGCAATATCCCGAGATCGCCGCGAACCTGTCGGCGGAGGAGTGGCAGGCGCTCGGTGACGAATACCTGCGGCATACCCTCGCGCACCGCAGCGGAAGAGCCTTGGGCTTCACCGACAAGATGCCGGCCAACTTCGGGCACCTCGGATTCATCCGCCTGATGTTGCCGGAAGCCGTCTTCATCGATGCACGTCGAAACGCGCTTGATACCTGCGTCGCCAACTACCGCCAGCTCTTCGCACAGGGCAAGAACCAGAGCTACGACCTGACGGAGCTCGGCGAATACTACCTGGAGTACCTGCGCGTTATGGCCCACTGGGAGCGGATCATGCCCGGCCGTATCCTGACCGTGCATTACGAGGACGTTGTCCGCGACCTCGAAGGCCAGGTCCGCCGCCTGCTGGCGCACTGCGGGCTGCCGTTCGATGAACGCTGCCTGCGGTTTCACGAGAACCAAAGGCGGGTGAACACGGCCAGCTCGGAGCAGGTGCGCGAGCCGATATACGAGGAGGCGGTCGGGTACTGGAAGCACTACGAGTCGAAGCTTGGCCAGCTCCGGCAGATTCTCGAGCCGATCCTCTGAGCCGGAGATACATGGCGACAACCACGAAGCGAGCTGCTCAGGGTTGGGCGACGCGCTCGCGGGGTACGTAGTCGAAGATGAAGGTGATGCGGTCCTCGCCGCCCTTGTTCATCACCGAATGCGTCATCTGGTTGTTGATTTCGTAGGCTTCGCCAACCTTGAGCTGATACGGCCGGCCGTCGATCATCAAGCGGACACGCGGGTTGGTCGAAATCGGAACGTGGATCCGGTGTCCGGCATGGAATGACGGATGCCGGTCGACATGCGGCGTGATCTTGCCGCCCGCGACGAGCTTTGCCGCCATCGCGCGAATGACCGTACCGCCAGGAGCGTAGTGGCGGCTGATGATGTCGTTCATCACCGGTAGCGCGCTGTCCGCCAGCCTCGGCCAACCGGGTTCCTTCTTGACGACGATGTCGGGCCAGCGGTCAATATCGACGAACAGAACGACGATCGACTGGGTCGCGTGGTGAACCTCGAAGGCCTCCTGCCGGTACTTGTCCTCGAACCATGCCTCTTCCTCCTGAGCGAGCACGGCCTCGCGGAGCGCCGTGCAGTCGACGGCGCCGAGCTCGCGAAGTGGAATGCCGATGTCCATGCGCTGACCGGTGAATGGGCTGGACCGGAATTATATGAGTTTTCGGCGCGCTGCCTGAGGTCATAGCGGAACCACAGACGCTGTCCGGTTCCTTTATCTATCCACCACGCGCGCCCCGAAAACCTGCACCGGGCAGGCACTGCCCGCCACGTACGGACCGAGACCGGTACGCAGGCTGACGACCTCGCCGGGCGGGATGACGCCGCCGATGCGCCGGTCGATGCGCCGCGGCACGCCGCTGTCGTCGCGGAACTGCAGCGCGATGCCGACATCGGTGACCGGCACCGGCGTATTGTTCTTGATCAAAACGACGAGATTTCCTTCCCCGTCCGCCTGGCAGCCCGTGAGCAGGTAGCTCGCAG
>DATABW010000223.1:0-6914 GCA_036259375.1 Woeseiaceae bacterium | reverse complement strand
GCTCGACTTCACCGGTTTTGCAAAGAAATTCGGCCCGGTACTCAGTTACGTTCGGCTCGCCGACGAGCCGGCGGCGCTGAACCAGGTCAGGATCGACAAAGCGCGCGCCGACGCGCTGATCGGCTGCGATCTCGTCGTCAGCTCCTCGCCCAAGGCATCCGCAACCTATCGCGCGGGCCACACGCGCGCGGTCGTGAACAGCGCCGAGATGTCGACTGCCGATTTCGTCCGGTTTCGCGATGCAAACCTCAAAGGCAATGAGCGGATCGAGGCGATCCGGCGCGCCGTCGGCGAGCTCTCCTCCGTCGCCGCCACCAAACTGGCGGAGCGGCTCCTGGGCAATACGATTTACTCGAACGTCCTGATGCTCGGCTTCGCGTGGCAACACGGGCTCGTGCCGGTGTCGATGGACGCGATACTGCGGGCGATCGAATTGAACGGGGTCGAGATCGACAACAACCGGCACGCTTTCGGGTGGGGCCGCATCGCCGCCGCCGATCCGGCGTTCGTCAGGTCGCGACTCGACCAGCCGGAGAGCCGACAGCCCGAGTCGCTGGATTCCCTCGTCGAGCGGCGCGCCGCGTTCCTTGTCGACTACCAGGACCAGGCGCTTTCCGACCGTTACCTCGAGCTGGTCGAGCGCGTACGCCGGGCGGAGCAGCGGCTCACGAGCCGAGACCTGCACCTGACCGAGGCGGTTGCGCGGGCCTATTTCAAGACCTTGGCGTACAAGGACGAATACGAGGTCGCCCGGCTGCACGTCGACACCGGCTTTCTCGAGCGCATCCGGAAGGAATACGGCGGGCAGGCCAAGGTGAAATTCCATCTCGCGCCGCCGATCATGAATCGTGGCCGTGACGCGCGCGGGCGGCCGCTGAAGCGCGAATTCGGGCCGTGGATGATTCCGCTGTTCCGCGTGCTGGCTCGCCTCCGGCGGCTGCGCGGCACCCCGCTCGACGTTTTCGGGCTGACTGCCGAACGCCGGCTCGAGCGCCGTTTGATCGAGGAGTTCGAACAAACGGTCGACGCGCTGCTGGCGTCGCTCTCGTTGCAAACCGTGGACGAGGCGATCGCGATAGTGAACCTGTACCTGGAGATCCGGGGCTACGGCCCGGTGAAGGATGAGGCGGCGGCCAAGGTACGCGCGGAAATCGCGTCGAGGCTCGCAGAGTACGCCGCAGGCCGGCGGGAAGCCGCCTGTAGCGGGTCATTCGGCAAGCTGAGGCTGTCGTCGCATGTAACACCGCCTCCTGCAGCTGAACTTTTAGGAGCCGTCTCACGGGCTTATTGGACGACCAGTTCCGCAGTGGCGGCCGATCCGGGGCGGCAGGTGCTGTGCCACGGCGACCGGCGGTGACCGTGCTCCGGTTGTGCGATGATGCACCACCATGCCAGCAAAAGACCTGAACGGCGACATCCGGTACGAATTCACCACCAGGCCCGAGGCCGGCGAAACGATGCCCGTTGCGCCCGGTGTTCTCTGGCTGCGGATGCCGTTACCTTTCGCGCTGGGGCACATCAATCTGTGGCTGCTCGAAGACGGCGGCGGCTGGACGATCGTCGACACCGGCGTACATACGGAAGTCACGCGGAACGTCTGGCAGGAAATCTTCACCGGCGCGATGCGGGACAAGCCCGCGGTTCGCGTCATTGCCACGCACCTGCATCCCGATCACGCCGGCTGCGCCGGCTGGCTCGCCTCGCATCTCGGTGTGGAACTGTGGATGTCGCGCGAGGAATACCTGCTTTGCCGCGTGCTCGTCGCCGATACGGGCAAGCCTGTGCCGGAAGCGGGCATCCGTTTTTACCACGCCGCCGGATTTCCCTCCGATTCCATGGAGCACTACCAGAAGATGTTCGGCATGTTCGGGCGCTACGTGTCGGCGCTGCCCGACTCGTATCGCCGGCTGCAGGACGGCGACCGGATTCAGGTGGGCGACCGTGAGTGGGAAATCATCATCGGGCGCGGCCATTCGCCGGAACATGCCTGCCTCTACTGTGCCGAATCGAAGCTCATGATTTCCGGCGACCAGCTCTTGCCCACGATTTCATCGAACGTCAGCGTCTACCCTACGGAACCTGCGGCCGATCCGCTGGCGGAGTGGCTGCAGTCGCTGGAGAAGCTGAAATCGAGAGTCCCCGCCGACGTCCTGGTGCTGCCCGCGCATGGCAAGCCTTTCCGCGGCGCGCACGCGCGGATCGAGGCGTTGGCTGCCGAGCACGAAGCGGGGCTGGAACGGCTGGAAGGCCTGTGCCGCGAGCCACTGCGCGCGGTCGACGCGTTTCCCGCGCTCTTCAACAGCGCGATCGACAAGAACAACCTCATCATGGCGACCGGCGAATCGATCGCACATCTCAACTACCTGGTCAACCAGGGACGCGTGGTGTCGCATACGGGCGAGGATGGGGTCACCTGGTACCGCGCGCCCTGAGTCACAATGGCTGCTGCGGCAGGTTGTCAGGAAAAATGCTTTTTGTTAAAACGTGCAGCCGCGCCGCGGCCACCGTCCGGCCTGGATACTACGAATGATCGAGATACGCGAGCTTACAAAGAGCTACGGTTCCCATACCGTGGTCGATCGCCTGAGCTTCGACTGCAAGGCAGGTGAAGTGCTGGGGTTCCTGGGCCCGAACGGCGCCGGCAAATCGACCACCATGAAGATGATCACCGGCTTCGTCACACCGGACGCCGGTAGCGCAAAGGTCTGTGGCCACGACATCGGCAGCAACCCGCTCGAAGCCCGCCGCCATCTGGGCTACCTGCCTGAAGGCGCGCCCTGCTATCCCGAGATGACCCCGCGCTCGTTCCTCGATTTCATCGCCGATGTTCGCGAACTGGCAGGCAGCGAACGCCGCCGCCGCCTCGATGCGGCCGTCGCGGAACTCCACCTCGAACCGGTCCTCGATCAGTCGATCGATACGTTGTCAAAGGGTTTCAAGCGCCGCGTCGGACTGGCCCAGGCGATCCTGCACGATCCGGATGTCCTGATCCTGGATGAGCCTACCGACGGCCTCGACCCGAACCAGAAGCACGAAGTTCGCGAGCTCATTCGTTCCATGTCGGCCGACAAGCTCATCGTGATTTCGACTCACATCCTCGAGGAAGTGGAAGCCGTCTGCAGCCGCGCGATCATCATATCCGACGGGCGCATCCTGGCGGATGAGACGCCGGTCGAGCTTGCCGCGCGGTCGCGCTATCACAACGCCGTGCGCCTGACACTCGAGGATGAGGCGAACTTCGACGAGATCCGCGCTGCGATCGACGAATTGCCTTCCGTAGCCGGGACCGAAAGCAACCGCAACCATCGAAGCATCATCGCCCTGCCCGCCTCCGGCAACGGCAATCCCGGCCCATGGCGCGAGATCTCCGATCTCGCCGCCGCGCGGCATTGGCCGGTCGCGAGCCTGCAATTCCAGGGGGGGCGCCTGGACGACGTCTTCCGGCAGATCACAGGGGCCCGCGAATCGTGAGCCTCGTTACCGCCATATTCCGGCGCGAGCTCCGGAGCTACTTCGCGACGCCCGTGGCGTACGTGTTCATCGTCATCTTCCTGGTGCTGATGGGCACGTTCACTTTCTACCTGGGTGGCTTTTACGAGCGCGGCCAGGCCGATCTCCAGCCCTTCTTCAATTATCATCCCTGGCTGTACCTGTTTCTCGTGCCGGCCATAGCGATGCGCCTGTGGGCGGAAGAGCGAAAAACCGGCAGCGTGGAATTGCTGATGACGCTGCCGGTAACGCCCTGGCAGGCAGTGTCCGGCAAGTTCCTTGCAGCGTGGGCTTTTACGGGCATTGCGCTCTTTCTCACATTTCCGATCTGGATCACGGTCAATTATCTCGGCGACCCCGACAACGGGGCGATCCTCGCCGGCTACATCGGGAGCCTCCTCATGGCCGGCGGCTTTCTTGCCATCGGCTCCTGCATCTCCGCCACGACGCGCAACCAGGTAATCGCATTCGTCATCACGGTGGTCGTGTGCTTTGCGTTCCTGCTCTCGGGTTTCCCGATGGTGCTGGACCTGTTCTCCGGCTGGGCACCGCAGACGATCGTTGACGGTGTGGCGTCACTGAGCTTCCTTACCCACTTCGCCGATATCAGCAAGGGCGTGATCGATTTTCGCGACCTCGTGTATTTCGCGCTTGTGATCGGGACTTTCCTGTTTGCCAACACGATTGTCCTGCAATGGAAGCAGGCCGACTGATATGAGCACACAATCACAACGCCGCATGAGTTCGACGAGCCTGCTGCTGCTGGCGCTCGCTTTTATCGCCGCGGTGATCGTCAGCAACCAGCTTTTCCGGGGATGGCGCATCGATCTCACCGAGAACAACCTGTATACGTTGTCAGACGGTACCCAACGTATCCTCGAGAAGGTCGAGGAGCCGATCAATCTCTACTTCTACTTCTCCAACGAGGCGACCGAAAACCTGCCGTCGATTCGCGCTTATGCGAACCGCGTCCGAGAACTGCTGGAGGAATTCGAGGCGGCCGCCGACGGCAAGATACGGCTGGAAGTCATCGATCCCCTGCCGTTTTCGGTCGAAGAAGATCGCGCCGCGCAGTTCGGGCTGCAAGGCATACAAACGGGCGCGGCGCCGGATCCCGTCTACATGGGCCTTGCCGCCACCAACAGCGTCGACGACGAGGAGATCATCCGGTTTTTCGAGCCGGACAAGGAGGAGTTCCTCGAGTACGACATCGCGCGCCTGATCAGTATCTTGTCGCAGCCCGAACCTACCGTGGTCGGGCTCATCTCCGGCGTGAGCATGACCGGCGACTTCGATCCGCGGAGCCAGCGGATGCAATCGCCGTGGATCGTCTACAACCAGGCACAGCAACTTTTCGATATCGAGGATCTCGGGACGAACGTCACCGAGATCGGCGAGAACATCGGCCTGCTCTGGATCGTGCAGCCGAAGAACCTGCCCGATGCGACCCTCTATGCGATCGACCAGTTCATGATGCGCGGCGGCAAAGCCCTCGTGTTCGTCGATCCGCTGGCCGACGCCGATCCGGCGGCGATGCCCCAGGGCATGCCAGGCGGCATGCCGCCACAAGGGCAAAGCTCAAACCTGCCGAAGCTGTTCGATGCGTGGGGAATCCAGTTCTCCACGGATGAAGTGATCGCGGACGCCGAGCTCGCGCTGCGCATTTCCTCACGAATGAGCGCGCAGCCTGTACTGCACCCGGGAATGCTCGGCGTGACCGCCAGCCAGACGAGCTCGGACGACGTCGTGACGGCCGACCTGGAGCTCATCAACCTTGGCACGGCCGGCCATCTCGAATTCGACGAAGAGGTCGCGCCGAACGTGGAGCCGCTGATTACTTCCAGCGACGCCGCCACGACCTTGGCTGCCTCGGAATTCCGTTTCCTGCCCGACCCGTCCACGTTACTGGACGGCTTCACCCCGAGCGGCGAGGAATACGTCATTGCCGCCAGGGTCAGTGGCCCGCTGACGAGCGCATTTCCCGACGGCCCGCCGCCGCCCGAGACCGAAGGGGCGCCGGCGGACTCAACAACAGGCGCCGGCAGCCCTGAAGAGGACGGCGCCGGAGGCGGCGCCAAGCAGGCGGCGGCGCAGGAAGGGGCTCCGGCGGAGGACGCCGGGACTTCGGAACCGGCTTCCGAGCCGGACTCCGCGACGGATTCGCCAAACCACCTGAGCGAATCCACTGAGCCCGCCAACCTGGTCGTCGTTGCCGACGTGGATCTCCTGAGCGACCGCATGTGGGTACAAGTGCAGAACTTTTTCGGGCAGCAGATCGCGAATGCCTTCGCGGACAATGGCACCTTCGTCATCAATGCGCTGGAGAACCTTTCGGGCAGCAACGACCTGATCGCGGTGCGCAGCCGCGCGAGCTATTCACGGCCGTTCACCCGGGTCGAACAGTTGCGCGTTGAAGCGCAGGCGCGCTTCCAGCAGACGGAGCAGCGCCTCCAACAGGAACTGGAGGAAACCGAAGCGCGCCTCGGGGAACTTCAGGCGGCACGCCAGGATACCGGCAACATCCTGATGACCCCGGAACAACAGGCCGAGATCGACCGCTTCGTGGACCGCCGCGCCGAGATCCGCCAGGAACTGCGCGCGGTGCAGCGCGGTCTCGACCGCGACATCGAGCGCCTCGGCACCGTGCTGAAGATCGTCAACATCGCGCTGGTTCCGGCGCTGCTGATCGCTTTCGTGCTGTTTGCCGTCTGGCGGCGTAACCGGAGACGCCGGTCGTGAGCGCACGCACCATCAGGATCCTGGTCGCCGCGGTCGTCGTGCTGTTCGCGGCCGTGTTCCTGCTGGACCGGCAGCGCTCCACCGGCGGTGACACGGACGAATTGCTGTTCCCGGACCTGAAGGAACAGCTGGACGCCGTCACCGAAGTGACGGTCACCGACGCGGATGGAAAACTCACGATCGTTCGCGAGGGCGACCGCTGGAGCGTGCCGGACAAAGGCGGGTACCGGGCCAACACCGCTGCGCTGCGTGACCTGCTGATTGCCATCGCCGAAGCCCGCAAGATCGAGCAGAAGACGTCGAACAGCGAGTTTTATGACCGTCTTGGCGTGCAGGCGCCGCAGGAAGAAGGCAGCACGGGAATACTCCTTGAAGCCACCGGTCCGGGAGCAGCGGCATTCGCCCTGATTCTCGGCGATCCGGTGCAGCGGGAATTCCGCTACGTACGCGTTCCCGACGAAGCGCAAAGCTGGCTCATCGACCGGAATCCCGACGTGCCGGATGATGCTGCCGGGTGGCTCGCGTCCGAGATCGTCGACATCCCGGCTGCGCAGGTCCAGTCGGTCTCGATCACGCACGATGACGGCGAGAAGATCCGGCTCCACAAGGAGAACGCAGACGCGGCGAACTTCGCGATCGAGGACATTCCGGAAGGCAGGGAGCTGAGCTATCCGTCGGTGGGCAAC
>DATABW010000222.1:0-7968 GCA_036259375.1 Woeseiaceae bacterium | reverse complement strand
GTTTACGGGCGACGCTACGCAGGAACTCGCGTGGGGCAGCGCGCCCGCTACCGTGACCTACACCGTGTACGACGGCAACTATCTCAACTGGAAAAGCTCGACCGATGAGGTGCTCGTCAGGAAAATCGAAATACTCAAGGCCGTCACGAAATCCGTGCTGAACGCCATTTCCGACGTCAACGTCGGCATCATGAGGTTCAACGGCAACGAGGGCGGACTGGTCATCAAGGCGATGAGCGACCTGGATGCCGATCGAGCAAGCATTCTCAGCACCGTGGACAGCCTGCCGGCGCAGGGCAACACACCGCTGGCAGAATTTATGTACGAAGCGGCGCTCTACTGGCGCGGCGACGCCGCCCATTTCGGAGCCGGCCACGACCTGACAGACCCGGATGCCGTCGACGCCGCCGGCAACTACGTGCCTCCGGGCGCGCCGGTCTGCACGAAGAACTTCAACGTGCTGTTGTCGGACGGGCAGCCACAGGACACGAACGACCAGGCGCCCACGCTGGCCGCTGCCAACCTCCCGGATTTCGCGGGACCCTGCGACGGCTCCGGCACGGGTGCCTGCCTGGACGACATCGCCCACAACCTCGCAACGGTGGGTGAAGACGAGCAACTGGTGACCACGCATACCATCGGTTTCGACCTCGACATCCAGAGCCTGGAAGACACGGCCAACGAGTCCGGCGGCCGATACTTCCGTGCGGACGACGTCGAATCCCTGACGACCGCGCTTCTGCAGATTTTCTCTGACATCCAGGCGCAATCGATGTCGTTTACGGCACCGTCGGTATCGGTCAATTCCTTCAACCGTACGCAGAATCTGAACGATCTGTACATGGCCGTGTTCTCGGCAAAGGGCAGCGTTCACTGGCCGGGCAACGTCAAGAAATACAGGATCGCCGACGGCGCCATCGTCGACGCCGCGGGCCAGAACGCTGTCGACGCGGGCACCGGGTTCTTCAAGGCCGGTGCGCAAAGCCTCTGGAGCGACAGCGTCGATGGCTTCGAAGTGGTGCAAGGAGGCGCGGCGCACGAACTGCCGCCTCCGGATTCGCGCGAGCTGTTCACGAACAATGGCACCGCTGGCGCACTGGTGGACCTGAGCACCGCGAGCGTAACCGCGGCCGAACTGGGCCTTACCGGCGCGGCGGGAGAGCCGTCGCACCAGCAGCTGATCGACTGGATGCACGGCGCCGATATAAGGGACGAGGACCTGAACCCGGACACGGACACGAGATTCGCGATGGGCGACCCGCTGCATTCCCAGCCGGCTGCCGTGGTCTACGGCGGTGACGCAGGCGATCCCGATGTAACCGTGTTTGTCGGCACCAACGACGGCTACCTGCACGCTATCGACGGCGATACCGGCGCGGAGCTCTGGTCTTTCGTGCCGAGGGAACTGCTCGGGGACATGAACCGGCTCTACTTCGATCCCGATTCGACGTTCAAGCACTACGGCATTGATGGCAGTATCGTGCCCGTCGTGTTCGACGAGGACAACGACGGAAACATCGAATCAGGAGAAGGCGATTTCGTCTATCTTGTCTTCGGCCTGCGCCGCGGCGGCAACAGCTACTATGCACTGGACGTAACCGACCGGGCAGCGCCTGAGCTGCTCTGGCTGAAACAGTACCCGGAGTTCGGGCAAAGCTGGTCGACCCCGGTCATCGCCCTCGTGGACACCGACGACGTCGATGACCCCGATTCCGAGACCGGCAACGCCGTCGTGGTCGTTGGCGGCGGCTACGATCCGGTGCACGATACTCCGGCGTACCCGACTTCTGAGAAGGATGCACGAGGCGCCGGCATACACATGCTGGATCTCTTCACCGGTAC
The DNA here is from genome assembly GCA_036259375.1 of Woeseiaceae bacterium. Classification (GTDB taxonomy): domain Bacteria; phylum Pseudomonadota; class Gammaproteobacteria; order Steroidobacterales; family Woeseiaceae; genus IDS-8. The sequence goes on along the minus strand of DATABW010000222.1, from coordinate 6,126 downwards.
GCGTGTGTGGTGGGCCGGACCGGGTGACTCGACGGCAGACCTGACGCTTGACGACATGAACCGGGCCATCCCGTCGGAGATTCGCGTCATCGACCTTAGCGGCGACGGACTGGCCGATCGGATGTACGCGGCTGACATTGGCGGTCAAATCTGGCGCTTCGACATCTCCAACGGGAAAAACAAGATCGATCTCGTCGACGGCGGCGTGATCGCACGGCTCGGCCCCGAACCCGCAGTGGATGCGGTGGAGAATCCCCGGCGCTTCTACAACTCGCCGGACGTCGCCATCTTCAATGACCCTGACCAGGGGCGGCGCTTCATCTCAATCAGCATCGGCAGCGGCTATCGCGCGCATCCGCTGAATACCGCAGCCACCGACATGTTCTTCTCGGTGCGGGATCCGGCCGTGTTCAACCAGCTCACCGAGGACGATTACAGCAACTACGATATCGTCACCGTAGATGACCTGGTAACGGTTACGCCCGGAACGCCCGCCACTGTGGGTCCCGAGAAGCGGGGCTGGAAATACCAGCTGCCCGACGAGCAAGCGGTGCTGGCCAATTCGCTCACATTCGCCGATTCGTTGTTCATCGTCGCCTTTTCGCCAGATGTGAACCTGAACAATCCGTGCCAACCGAGCGCCGGCTTGAATCTCCTGTACCAGGTCAACGTGGCGAACGGGGATTTCGCGGTAACCAACCTGGATGCGCCGGTCGGTGAGGAAGAACCGGAATATTCGACCGAACTGGCCCAGGGCGGAATCGCGTCGTCGGCAACGGCGCTGTTCCCGGGCTCGACGGAGCCGGATTGCGAGGGAGCGGCGTGCGCGGAGCCCCCGATCTTCTGCGTCGGGGCGGAGTGCTTCGATCCGGGCTTCGATAACAGGCCGGTGAGGACCCTCTGGACCCAGGACGGCATACACTAGCGATGAGGTTTCCACGAGCCATCCGGGGAGTCACCCTGCTGGAGCTGATGATCGTCGTGGTGATCATCGGCATCCTCGCAGCCATTGCCTATCCGAATTACCGCCAGCACGTGCAGCGTGCCAAGCGGACGGAGGCAATGTCGGCGCTACTACGGATCGCGACGGAGCAGGAGCGGTTCTACCTCAATAACAACACCTACGCAGGCGACCTGACGGGGCTCGGCTTCGACAACGCCACGTTCACGACCGAGACCGGTACTTACCTGGTCTCAATCACCGCTGCCGATGCGAACTCCTACACGGCGCAGGCGGCTTACCAGATCGCCGATGCAGAGGCGGCCAAATGCAACCGCTTCACCATCAACGCCAGGGGCGATAAGGGTTCATCGCCCAAAAACGACTGCTGGACCAGTACCCGGTAACCGCGAATTCTTCCCTGCATCAACCCTCTGCCTGCGCAGACTGCTGTTTGCCCGAGAAGAACAGCGCGTCCACGATCAACAGGACGGCCCCAACGGTGATCGCCGAGTCCGCCACGTTGAACGAAGGGAAGGGCCAGCCGGCGATCAGCACCTGCACGAAATCCACCACGTAGCCGACGCGGATGCGGTCGATGACGTTACCGATCGCGCCGCCAAGGACCAGCGCCAGTCCCGAGGCCAGGACGAACTGGCGCGCGGCACGCAACCGCCACAGCCACACCACGATGACGGTGCTGATACCTAAAGCGAGCGCAATAAAGAGCCAGCGCTGCCATCCGGAGGCATCCGCCAGGAAGCTGAACGCCGCGCCCTCGTTGCGCTGGTGAGTGATGTTCAGGAACGGCATCACGCGGATTCGCTCGTACAAAGGCACCCACTGTACGATCGCCCACTTGCTGAGCTGATCCAGCGCGACGACCAGCAGTGCGACGTATATCCACAGCGCGAACGGCGCGCGCGCGGGCGATTGTTCCAAGCTTTCGTCGGTCAAGGTATCTCCTCGTTCAGCAATTCGATCGCGTGGGCCGCATCGCGATGCATCTGCTCGATCAGCGTTTGCTCGTCGTCGAACTTCTGTTCGCTTCGCAGGCGGGCGATCAAATCCACGTGAATGTAGCGTCCGTATATCTGCCGGTCAAAATTGAAGATGTGAACCTCCAGCAGCGGCTTGGTGCCGCCGAACGTCGGCCGCGTGCCGACGCTGGCAACCGCATCCAGCGGCGCAGCCGCGAGTCCCCGCACTCGGGCGGCGAAAATCCCCATGACCGGGCTTTGCCGCCGCCGAAGGTCCACGTTCGCGGTTGGAAAACCGAGCTTCCGGCCCAGGTTGTCGCCGCGCACCACCTTTCCGGACATGCTGTAGTATCGGCCGAGCAGCCGCCGGGCCCGTTGCATCTCGCCGTTCCACAGGGCTTCACGGATGGCCGTGCTGCTCACGCGCTCACCGTCCACCACGACACTTGGCGCCTGGTGCACTTCGAACCCGAGTGCGGCAGCCGCGCGGCGCAAGTGCTCCACGGTTCCCTGCCGGCCCTGGGCGAATCGGAAATCGTCACCGATAACGAGGTAACGCAGGTTCATCGCGTGTATCAGCAACTGCCGGATGAACGTATCGGCCGCAAGAGATCGCATGTGCCGATCGAAGTGCGGGCAGAAAAAAATATCGACACCCGCTGTAGCCAGCGCGTCGAACTTCTCCCGGAACCGCATGAGCCTTGCCGGCGGGCGGTCGCCGGCGAAGAACTCCTTCGGCGTCGGCTCGAAACTCATGACAATGGAAGGCAGCTGCTCGTCCCGCGCAATCGCCAGCACGGCATCCAGGAGCTGCCGATGCCCGAGGTGCAGCCCATCAAACGAGCCGATCGTGGCGACGCTGCCGCTGGCGACGCGCTGGAACGGGAATCCGGCGGCCGTGCGAACGAGGCGCACGTGCTCTCAGGTCCTTCTCGGCAGGCAATTGGGCAGCGACATGGTTCGCATTGTACTTGCCGCCCCGCGCATTATCCCGTTCCCTCGGTCATCCGGCGCGGAGCCGGAAGGCGGAGGGCCGCAGGCCGAGCAGGAACAGGGCCGCGAAGTAAACTGTTGCGCCGGTGGCCACCTCGAATCCCAGCCACAGGGCGCGGCTCGCGACGCTGCTCGCCAGCCACCATTCGAGCGGCCGCGCCAGGTAGAGCAGGGCCAGCACCATGAGCGATCCGGCGACAGCGATCCGCGCGAGGAACTTGAGCCATCCGCCGCTTTGGCCGGCAATACCGTCACGCCTCAGCTGCTGGTACAACAGCCACGCATTGAGGATGGCCGCTACGGAAATCGCGAGTGCCAGCCCGGCGTGCGTCCCTTCATAACCCGCCTCGGTCAGCGACCACGCCAGGAGGACGCTCAACAGGAAGTTCACGGCAAGTGCAATGAGCCCGATCCTGACCGGAGTCTTTGTGTCCTCCCGCGCAAAGTACGCCGGCGCGAGGATCTTGACAAAAGAGAAGCCGACCAGGCCGAGCGCAAAAGCCTGCAGACTGAGCGCGGCCAGGCGAACGTCGGAGCCCGAAAACTCGCCGCCATAGAAAATGGCGGCCACTAGCGGCTCGGCCAGCACGACCAGGCCGAGCGCAGCGGGCGCGGATATGAGGAAGACCAGCCGCATCGACCAGTCGACCGTCCTCGCGAACTCCAACATCGATGCGTTTGCGTGCTGCCGCGAAAGATAAGGCAGCGTGACCGTCGCCAGCGCGATGCCGAACAAGCCCAGCGGAAACTCCATCAGGCGATCGGAGTAATAAAGAAGGCTGATTTTTCCGACGTCCAGCATGGACGCGATAATGCCGCCGAGCAGCACGTTGATCTGCGCCACGGAAGAACCGAAGATCGCCGGCAGCATCAGCTTGCCGATACGCCGCACGCCGGTGTGTTTCGGGCGCCATCGCGGCCGGGGAATGGCATGGATCTTCGCCAGGAACGGGACCTGGAACAGGAGCTGCACCAGGCCGGCGGCGAACACACCGTACGCCAGCGCCATGCCCGGATTCTCCATCCTCGGCGACAGCCACATGGCACTGGCGATCAACACCACATTCAGGATCACCGGAGTGAATGCCGGTGCGGCGAACCGGCCGTAAGTATTCAGGATGCCGCCCGCAAACGCGGTCAACGACACGAAGAAAAGGTACGGAAAAGTGAAGCGCAGCATTGCCGTCGCGACATCGAAGCGGCCGTCCTCACCCACGAAGCCCGGAGCCACGATCAGTACCAGGAGCGGCGCGGCGATCACGCCTGCCAGCGTGATCACGAACAGGATCAGCCCGAAGGTGCCGGCCACTGCGTCGAGCAGCAGGCGCGCTTCTTCGTGATCGTATTGTTCGCGGTAACGTGCCATGACCGGCACGAATCCCTGCGAAAACGCGCCTTCCGCGAAAAAGCGCCGCAGCATGTTCGGGATCCGGTTGGCGACAATGAAGGCGTCCATGACGATGGTCGCGCCGAAATAGCGGGCGAATACCACGTCACGGACGAGCCCCAGGATGCGGGACAGGAGCGTCATGCCGCTGACGACCGAAGTCGACTGCAGAAGGCGCCGGCCCGAAAGCGTGCGCGGCGAAGGATCGACTGCGGCGGAGGTCCGGCCCCCGGCCGGGCGGTTTTCGGGCATGCGGCACAAAGCCTGGTGGCGGAGTCGCGCTAGTGTAGCCTGAAATGCAGCCGGTAATCAGGGACATAGCCGGCAAATGTGAGCTGCCGCCGAGATCGGCACCGGGTTGGGCGCGGCGTTGACTTTCGTCCCCCGCCCGCGAATAATACGCGGCTCTTTTGGTCCGGACGCGCGCGAGTTGCCGCCGGACGAAACTCCCGACGAGTGGTACGAACGAGTGGCAAACATCAAATCAGCCCGGAAACGCGCGCGGCAGGCGGAAAAGACGCGCCTCCACAACATGGGCCTGCGCTCCAGGATGCGCACGCTGATCAAGAACGTCATCAAGGCCGTGGAGAAAGGCGACCGTGAAGCGGCCGGTAAAGCCTATAGCGAGGCTGTCCCGGTCATCGACAGCATGACCAACAAGCGCATCATCAGCAAGAACAAGGCCGCTCGCCACAAGAGCCGCCTGAACCGCATGGTTAAGTCCGTCGCCGCCTGACCCGCTGCTCGACCGTTTCCCCGTGTAGGAGCCCTCCGCCATCGCGGTGATCTGGCGCATTACGGCCTGCGCCAGCCTCTCGCAGCCCGCCCCGGTGGCGGCGCTGATTTCGAAGTGCGGGTGCTTCCACCCGAGTTCCTCGAGCAGGCGCTCGCGGGCGCTGACCCGGTCCTCGGACGAGAGCAGGTCCACCTTGTTCAGCACGAGCCAGCGCGGCTTTTCCGCCAGCTCGGGGGAAAACTTCACCAACTCCTGTTCGATGGCGCGCACCTGGCTGGCCGGATCCTCCGCGGCTTCCAGCGGCGCGAGATCCACGACATGCAGCAGGAGCCGGCAGCGCTGGACGTGCTTCAAAAACTGCAGGCCCAGCCCGGCGCCCTCCGCCGCTCCCTCGATCAGACCCGGGATATCGGCAAGAACGAAGCTCTGCCACGGTCCCGTGCCGACCGACACCACGCCGAGGTGCGGGTGCAGTGTCGTGAAGGGATAGGCGGCGACTTTCGGCCGCGCCTTGCTCAGCGCGCGCAGCAGGGTGGACTTCCCCGCGTTGGGCATGCCGACCAGTCCGGCGTCGGCGAGCAACTTCAGCTCGAGCTTGAGGTGCCGCGCCTCGCCCGGGGTCCCGCCAGTTGTCTTTCGCGGAGCACGGTTCGTGCTGCTCTTGAAACGCGTGTTGCCGTAGCCGCCGCGGCCGCCCTCCGCCACCTTCAGCCGTTGTCCGTCGGCGGACAGATCACCCAGCATTTCGCCCGTGTCCACGTCCTGGACGAGCGTACCGCGCGGCACGCGAACGACGAGATCGTCCCCCGACTTGCCGGTCTTGTTCCGGCCGGCACCGGGCTGGCCGCTTTCCGCCCGATACTTCCTGGCGACGCGGAAATCCGCCAGCGTGTTCATCCCCTCTTCCGCCACGAGAAACACGCTGCCGCCATCGCCGCCGTCGCCGCCGTCGGGACCGCCGCGCTCGATGAATTTTTCGCGGCGAAAGCTCAGGCAGCCGGGGCCGCCGTTGCCGGCGTGCACGCGAATAGTAGCTTCATCGACGAATTTCATCGGAGTCCCCTGAGGTGCCGGACTTGCATTATTGACC
>DATABW010000221.1:0-2305 GCA_036259375.1 Woeseiaceae bacterium | reverse complement strand
CGGCCTCGGTTTGAAACTTTCCGGTTCCGAGCTGATTTTCCAGGCCACCGGAGCGGCATTCGAGCGCCTGGCGTCGAGGGAGACCGAATGAAGGTTATTTTTTCCGAAGCACAGAAACAGCACGCCCCGGCGGTCTTCATTTCGAACGGCGCGCCGCAGCCGAACCCGGAGGTGCCGGAGCGCGCCGACAGGTTGATCGCTGCGGCTGTCCTGAGCGGGCTTTCGCTCGAGGAGCCCGACGACCATGGCCTCGGCCCGATCGCCGCGGTGCACACGGCCGAGTACCTGCACTTCCTGCAGCACATCTATCGGCGCTGGCAGCGGATCCCGGATGCGTCAGAGGACGTCATGCCGAACATCCATCCCGACCGGCGCGACTGCGGGTATCCCGCATCGGCGGTCGGACAGGTCGGCTACCACATGTACGACAGCGACTGCCCGATCGCCGCGAAAACCTGGGAAGCGGTGCGCTGGAGCGCCAGCACCGCGGCCCACGCCGCCAAGGAAGTCTTGAGCGGCGAAGGCGCCTGCTATGCGCTGTCGCGCCCGCCGGGGCATCACGCGTCCAAGGACCTGGCCGGCGGCTTCTGTTACCTGAACAACAGCGCCATCGCCGCGCAAATGTTGCGTGCGAGTTACGATCGCGTCGCGGTGCTCGACGTCGACGTGCACCACGGCAACGGCACACAGAGCATTTTCTACGAACGGCAGGACGTGCTCACCGTATCGCTGCACGCCGATCCCCTGCGCTTTTATCCTTTCTTCTGGGGCTATGCCGGCGAACGGGGCGCCGGCCCCGGGCTGGGATCGAATCTCAACCTGCCGCTGCCCCGCGGCACCGGCGACGCGGATTACCTGAAGACGCTGGAAAAGGCGCTCTCCCGGATCGAGGCGTTCGCGCCGGGCGCGCTCGTCGTCGCGCTGGGCCTGGACGCATTCGAGGGCGATCCCTTCAAGGGGCTTACGATCACCACGGAAGGTTTCGGCCGGATCGCCGAAAAAATCGCCGCGCTCGGACTGCCGACAGTAATCGTGCAGGAGGGCGGCTATCTCTGCGAAGAGCTCGGCCACAACCTCGAATCGTTCCTGCGTGGGTTCACCGAACGCCACCCGTTGCTGTGACCGCCGGGACGGGCACGGCATTCATGATGCGTTTCAGGCGCCCGTCTCACGGGCGACAGCGATGGCGACGAATTCATTCGCCCGTGAGACGGGCCTCTACAGGTAAGGCATGACCGAACTGCACCTGCTCGACCTCATCGCCATAGCCGCCTATTTTGCCGTGCTGATCTGGATCGGCGTGCGCGTCGCGCGGGCCGAGCGTGCCGTTGACGGCAGCGAATCCTTCCTCGCCGCCGATCGCAACATGAATCTTCTGCAGACGACGGCGTCCACCGCGGCAACCGACCTCGGGGGCGGCTTCAGCATCGCGATGGGCGGGCTCGGCTTCACGCTGGGGATTTCCGGATCGTGGCTCATCGCGATCTCGGGCCTAAGCGTCGTGATGGTCTCCTTCCTGATGGTGCCGAAGGTCAAGCGCTGGGCAGATCGGATGAAGGGGCTCACGACCGGCGACCTGTTCGAGGCGCGCTTCGATCGTCGGACCGGCCTGCTCGCGGCGATCGTGGTCGGCCTCGCGTGGTTCACTTTCGTCGGTGGCCAGATCATCGCCGGCGGCAAGCTGATGCAGGCGACCCTGTCTTTGGACCTGACACTCGCAATCGTGCTGACGGGGGCGATCGTGCTCGCCTATACCGCGATGGGCGGGCTGAAGGCGGTGATTTACACCGACGTGTTCCAGTTCGTGGTGCTGTTCATCGGCGTGCTTTTCATCGCGGTGCCGCTGGGGCTCATCGAAGTCGGCGGCTGGAGCGGCATCCGGGAACACTTCACCGCGTCGCCTGCGACGGCATCGATGGTGGAATGGGATGCCGTCGGCTGGAAGACGGTGCTCGGCTGGTTCTTCGCGATCTTTCCCGTCTGGTTCATCTCCATCGCGGCGATGCAGCGCATCGTCGCCGCACGTGACGAGCAAACGGCGCGGCGAGCCTTCCTGCTTACCGGCGTACCGATTGAATGGCCGCTGTTCGCCATCGGCAGCACTCTGATCGGTATGATCGCGCACATGCTGATGCCGGACCTCCCCGATGCGGAGCTCGCGACCCCGATAGTGATCATGGAGCTGCTGCCGCCCGGCATTGCCGGGATCGTCATCGCCGCGTATATCGCGGCCGTGATGTCGACGGCGGACTCGGCGCTGATCGGGCCGGTCGCGATCTTCACCAACGACGTGTACAGGAAGCGC
>DATABW010000220.1:0-7215 GCA_036259375.1 Woeseiaceae bacterium | reverse complement strand
GAACTCATACTAAAGACGCCCTATGGTGAATCGCAGAATTGGTTTTTCCGGCCTCCCGGCCGGCAATCCGCTGGTCAATGCCCTGATGGTGGTGCTCGGCATCGTCGCAATGGGCGCAATGGTCGTTCTCGGGATCGTCGCGTTTTTGGTGGTGGCGTCGATCCTGGTCGTCCTTGCCGGAATCGTGGGGCTTCGCCTCTGGTGGGTCGGCCGCAAGCTGCGCAAATCATCCGGTGAAACGGGCGGACGATTCCGTGCCGATCGGGTCATCGAGGGCGAGTACCGGCAGGTGCCGAGGGCAAGTGAAAGCGAGCGGCAGGATCGCGATTAGCTGGTCAGACCGCGGTTAAAGAGAAGCGGTTCGCCGCGTAGTCAAAGGGCGCGAAACCCCGTAAGCTCGCGCTACATGCAAAACGGGACGCCAGAATCCGACCGCCGGAAACGAAAACGGCGGCGCCGACGCCGCATTCAGATCGTCATCGTCTACACCGCCATCGCGATCGGGCTCGCGTGGTTTTTCGAATCCCAGGCGACTACGACAATTATTTTTGTCCGGCACGCCGAGAAGGCGGCGGCCCCGGAAAACGATCCAGCCCTGTCGCCTGCCGGCCGGGAGCGGGTGGCGGAACTGACGAGGCAGCTGGTGGAAGCCGACGTCGTTGCCGGGGTGGACGCGATCTATTCGACTCCCTACCGCCGCACGCTGGAGACGGTGCGGCCTCTTGCGGACGCGCTGGACCTGCCCGTGCACCGCTACGACCCCGATCCGGGCGAATACGAGGCCTTTCTCGAGGGCATCGTGGACAAACACAAGGGCAAAATCATCCTGGTGGTAGGACACAGCAACACGATTCCGCAGCTGATCGCCGAGCTCGGCGCGAGCAAGAAAGTGCCGGAAATCGCGGAGAACGAATACGACAACATCTACATCATCTCGATCCCGTGGTTCGGCAAGACAAAGACGATCCGCCTCCGCTACGGCAGGCCCTATACAGGCGAGCGGGCGCCGCCATCCCGGTAGGAGCCCGCCATGCGGGCGAACGGCACTGCTCCGGTAATGCATCAACCTGACCGAACATGATATTGAAATGTATACACAAAGCGAATTGCAAATCAGCACCGATGGTCGCGGCACCTACGACCTTACCGAGCGCGTTCAGAAGGCCGTCGGCGATTCGGGGATCCGTACCGGCCTCTGCCACGTCTTCATTCGCCATACGAGCGCTTCGCTGGTCTTGTGCGAAAACGCCGACCCGGCTGTGCGGCGGGATCTCGAAACGTTCATGCAGCGGCAGGTGCCCGACGGCGACCCGATGTTCTCGCACACCGCGGAAGGTCCCGACGACATGCCGGCGCACGTGCGCAGCATCCTGACGCAATCCGACCTGAACCTGCCCATCCGCGACGGTCGCTGCGCGCTGGGCACCTGGCAGGGCGTGTATCTCTGGGAGCACCGGCTCGCGCCGCACCGGCGCAAGGTATTACTCACGTTGAGCGGGGAGTGAGGCAATGATGTTTGGCAACAGGTTCGTGCGTATTCCGGCGCTTTGTCTCCTCTCGGTGCTGGCCTCCTGCGCAACAGCCCCTCAGGAAAGCGTGGATGCTCCCAGGGCGGTCGTGAGTATTCCGCTGGACATCGGCAAACTGAAGATCGAGAGATCGTACGATTACCCCGATCCGCGCCTCGGCACGGTGTATGCGTATGCCGGCGAGTTCGCACTGACCCCGGACGTCTATATCTATCCCAACCCGTTCCTCGAGCTACGGCCGACGGCCGATCTCCGCGTGCAGACGCTCGCGCTGGAAGTGGAACGGTTCAAGCAGGAAATCGAGCGGGCCGTGCAGCGCGGCCACTACGACGCGGCGACTTTTCACGAGACGACCGACGTCCGGCAGGCCTGGGAGTACGGCACGGTTGCCGGGAAGCGCGTGACGCTCACCATCGAAAAAAACGGCAATCCCGTGCTATCGCACGCCTACGTCTTTCCCGTGGCCGACCTGTTCGTAAAGATCCGGATTTCGCACTATGAGTATTTCGGGCTGGCCGACAACATGGACTGGTTCGCCGATGAGCTGATGCGCGGTACCCGCGTCGCTTTCTACGGTGAGGACGGCGGGCCTGTGCTGAACGTCGGCGTCAACGGCAATGTCCCGGAACAACGGGCATCCGGGCTGGAGGACACCCGGGTGGTGACCGCCCGTGGCGCAACCATCGAAAAAGCGATCGTCGAGACGCGCGAGGGTGTCGTGTACTACGGCGAGTTCGACACGAAAGAGCCGGTGACCGGGACCTCGGATAGCGGCGCGAGGCCGTTCGGGACCCGCGGGGCCGGTGCCGGGCGGCCGCATAGATAATACAATGGCGGACGACAGGCAAATCGAAATGCCCCGGTAGCTCAGCAGGATAGAGCACCAGATTCCTAATGTGGGGGTCCCATGTTCGAATCATGGTCGGGGCGCCACCCTCCCCAGGGTCCTCATGGGCTCTGCACCGAGCCCTTCGCAATCGGAAAGACCCGGCGCCACTGTGCTGTTTTGTAAGGTTTCAACGCTTTGGAAAATATTGCCGCCGGCATCCTCCGCACTGTCGCCGATCGGCAACAGTGGGCTGCCTGTCGGTTCCTGCGCCAAGCGTCGGCACCGGGCGACAGAACTCGGCGTTTTGCTGCGGTTCCGGGAGCAAATTGCGGTCGGATGCGCAGGTCGGACCTCTATGCAGTCTGTCGTGCGGCATCCGAGAGCAATGGCACAAACGTTGCAACAGTCGAAGCCGACACCGAATTGACTTGCCGTTGGAAGGTTGTCGTCACGACATTCCTATCCCCCGCCTTTCAACGGTTGCTTGGAGCCCGGCTTATGACCGGGCTCTTTTTTTTGCCAAAGAGAAAAAACGCCCGCGGGGCAGTAGCAAATCAACAATGAGCTCTTGACACTTTTACAGCGTCGCGAGATCGACGTTCGCGAGCCGCGGGCCGTAATGAGAACGTGTCAGGATCTTGCGCTCCAGGTCGGCAATGACGAGTTCCGCATAATTCAGACCCGTCAGGCGCTCCACGACGCCGATTCCGCCAGGGCTGAAGACGTTGATCTCCATCAGCTTGTCGCCGACGATGTCGAGACCGACGAAATACATACCGTCCTTTACCAGCTTCGGCCGCACCATATCGACCAGCCGCAGCGCGTGTTCGTCCGGCTCTGCCGGTTCGACGGCTCCGCCCGCCTTGACGTTGCTGCGGGCATCCCCCTTCCTGTTGACGCGGCGAAATGCAGCGTATTTTCCATCGACCTGCAGCGCCCGGCCATTCATCACGAGCACGCGCATGTCGCCTTCGGCGGCAGCGGGCAGGTATTCCTGCACGATTGCGTAGCCGTCGCGAAGCACTGCTTCGATCATCTGGTTGATGTTGGCTTCATCGCCGGGGCGGATCAGGAACACGTTATGACCGCCGGAACCCTGCAGCGGCTTGAGCACCGCTTTCCCCTCGTGCTCGTCGATGAACCGGCGAATGCTCTTCATGTCACGCGCAATGCAAGTCGCGGGACGCACCTGCTCCGGGAAATGCTGGAAATACGTCTTGTTTATCGCATGTGCGAGGTGCACGGGATCGTTCAGCACCATCACGCCCCGCTCGATCGCGAGCAGGCCAAACAGGATGCCGGCAGCCTGCGCCCAGGGCCGGGCGCCGGCATCGTCGGCCGGATCATTGCGCAACATGAGGATGTCCAGATCATCGACAGTGATGCGTTCGGGGCGTGCATCCTCGTTGCGCAGTTCCTCCAGGAACTCTTCGTTGGAGTCGTATTGCTTCTTGGTGGGCGTTGCCGCCATCGCGTGGACCGATCCGTCCGGCTCGTAAATGAAGTCGGCAACTCCCAGCAGCCACACGTCATGTCCGAGGTTGCGCGCCGCAACCGCCAGGCGGACCGTTGTGTACGCGGCCACTTCGGTTTTGATGTCGTTGATCACGAATCCGAGTTTCATGCCACCATCCTCTGGTACAGGTGATCCAGCGGGACTTCGCCGCATGCGGCCAGGCGCTCCTGCGCGCCGGCGTCATCCAGATAGCTCGGCAACAGTGTCGGCGGAACGAGTTGCCGTTCTTCACGCAGCTTGCGCAGCGCCGGCAGCTCGGATAAGGAGAACTTGCCAATGAACAAGTGCTCGATGCAGTGGCCCTCGCGCAGGTAAGCGATCAGGTCCCGGAGCCCTCGCAGGTACACGACATCCTTCGTGAGGCCGCCGCCCCGAAAGACTCGGGTCGTGATGACGAAGGCCGCGCGCCCGCTGAACCGGTGCCGCGAGCGCAGCGTGTCGAATACGTCCGCAAAGCTCGCGCCGTCGGTGAGTAACCGCTCGGCGACGACCCGGGCCGCCAGAATACGCAAGCGCTGCGCCGACAGATTGCCTGCCAGGTACTCCGCCAACACGCCGAGCCCTTCCTGCAGCTCGTCGTAATGAGCGAGGCCGAACTGCAACTGCTTCAGCGGCTGGTGACCGCCGTTGTGGAAGGTCAGGATGTGCGTACCGATCTCGTGATGCAAGAGCGCGTCCAACCGGTCCCGGGGAACCCGCAGGTCTTCGGTAACGAGCAGCTTGCCCTTCGACACCATCATTCCGGCGGTGATGTCGTCCGATATCTGGACCTCCGCGGAAAAATCGGGGCACCGGCGGCGGTAATGCCGGAACTGGGCCTCTGCGGCGGCCACGATATCGCCCGTGTCGACCAATCCGGCCTTGCCCGCCTCGTCCGGAACGACGACGTCCAGGATGTGCAGTGCTTCGGCATGCAGGTCGGGCGTCGCGACGCCGAACAGGTCGATGCTCACCTGCATGAAGCCGTTCGTGCCGCGTAGCTCCATCAACTCCAGATGCCGATCGAGCTCGTGCTGCTTCTCCGCCAGCAAGGCCTCGACGACCGGGTGTTCGATCTCCCGGATCGGAAGGCCAAGGAGGCGCTCCCGGGTAGCGCCGATGTCGATCTCCAGGTCCGGGTACCGGAAACGCGGTTCGTGCCGGCAGCCGCCCGCGCGGAATTCGTCCCACAGCTTGTGCGTGCCCAGGGGAGAGACGGCCTTCAGCCAGTCGAACGACCGGCTGATCGCCGCCATCTCGTCGTCCACGTGGCGTGCTGTCGCAGGCAGGGGCTCCGTCGCCGGATGCGCAGCGTCGCTCACCTGACCCTCGCGAGTTCAGGGCGAGTGGTATCCGTGGCGTTCTGCAGGGCGACGCGGAGTTCTTCCAATGCGGCGATGTCTGCCGTGCCGCGCCATTCGTCCATGAAGAACTTCTTGAACTCGAGCGACAAGACGCAGACCTGCTCCGGGTAGTTCCGGTGCAGCCACTCGGGAAAATGGCGGCCTTTGAATTTGACGTTCTCCCGCACGTCGAGAGGGCGCCCGTCGAACGGCTGGTTTCGCAGCGCCGCCGTGAAGCATTCGATCAGGCCCGCCCAGCGATCCCGGTCCATCGTGCCGGTGCCGATGTTGATCTCGGGATTGTTGACGAGATTTTCGGCCGGCGCATCCGGTCCGGCGCGCCGGTGGTTATAGCTGTGCAGGTCGAGAACCAGCACGCTGTGCCACTCGGCGGTCAATGCATCGAAGAACCCGCGCAGTTCACGGTAGAAGCGGTCGTACTCCTCCAGCGAGCGCTCGATGACGTGCTCGGGCGGCGTTTCCCGCCAGATCTCCAGGCCCCAGGTTTCGCCGTCGTTTCGGGTGATGGCCGTTTCGCGCGGCCGATTGAGATCGACTTCGAATCGTGACCGGAAGACCTGGATGAAGCTGTCGCCGACGGATGTCCACATCCCGGTGAGCGGGTCTTCCTCGCGCAGCCGGTCCGCTTCCGATATCGCCAGCCACTCCGCCACGTCCGGCCGGATCTGGTGGCCGCCGTGAATGGCGGTCGCCACCACCGGGCCGTCGCCGGCATCGAAAGTCCAGGGCCGGCTGGAAGCGGTATTGCAGCCGCCTGTGTCGAATTGTTTGCGGCTCGGTGTCGCCAAGGCGGTCCTCGCTCGTCCTGCGTTGCCGGTCCCGGGAGTTTTGCAAGTTGCATGCCATCCCGGATGCGCCGCCCAGCCCCAGCTGTGATAGCCTTCGGGCCTTTCGAACTCGCGCGAGACCTACAGTGAAAGAACTCAAACTGCTCATCTGCGGATTCCTGTGCTCCTTCGCCGTGGCCGCCTGCGGGGGCGGGGAACCGCCTTCAGAGCCGGCCACGCCGGACGCGTCCTCACCCGAGCCGGCCCGGTCGGATGCCACGACCGTGGAGGTTGAAGGCAACCCGGAGGCCGAGCAGGCGGCGACGGAAATCACCGCGGATTACATGCGCCGGCACATCGTCGAACTGTCTTCCGACAAGTACCAGGGCCGCGGCCCCGGAAGCAAGGGCGACGAAATGGCGCGCGCCTACCTGGTCGAGGAACTGAAACGGCTGGGACTGGAGCCGGGAGCCGAGGATGGCGATTACCAGCAGGAGTTCGCCCTCGTAGGGGTGTCCGCCGAGCAGCCACCCGAATGGACCTTCAAGAGCGGTGAGGAGGAACTGGTACTGCAGCAGTGGGACCAGTTCATCGCCGCCAGCGGCGTGCAGGCCGATCGTGCCGAGATCAAAGATGCGGAGCTCGTGTTCGTCGGCTACGGCATCCAGGCGCCGGAGTACGACTGGGACGACTACGCCGGCGTCGACGTGACCGGCAAGGTCGTGCTGATCATGAACAACGACCCTGCGTGGGACCCGGATCTCTTTGCCGGTGAAACACGGCTGTGGTACGGCCGCTGGGATTACAAGTACCTGACCGCTGCGAAGAACGGCGCTGTGGGTGCAATCATCATCCACACGGTGCCCTCGGCGGGTTACCCGTTCCAGGTCGTGCAGACGTCCTGGACAGGCGAGCAGTTCGAGCTGCCGGCCGGGGACGAACCGCGCGCGCAGGTGGAAGCGTGGGTGACGGAAGACTCGGCAAAAGCGCTGACTCAGCTGGGCGGTCACGACCTGGACGAATTGCGCGCCGCGGCCGACAACCGGGACTTCGAGCCGGTCCCGCTGGGGGTGACCACGTCCATGGTCATGGACGTGTCGCTCAATCGCGTGGAGACGGCCAACGTGCTGGGGCTCATCCCCGGAAGCGATCCGGAGCTGCAGGACGAAGCGGTTATCTACACGGCGCATCACGATCACTTGGGCGTAGGCACGCCCGACGCGTCGGGCGA